>JASFGN010000167.1:0-6594 GCA_050123735.1 Desulfobacterales bacterium
ATGATTTTGAAAGACCCCTGAACAAGCGCGGGCGCAAAAATGCGCCTTTGATGGGCAGCATTCTTAAAAAATTAAACGTCTCACCGGATCTTATCGTCTCCAGTCCCGCCAACAGAGCCGCCATGACCGCCCGGATTATTGCCGCAGCGCTCGATTATCCGCTTGAAGATATCCGTTACAGCGAGGCGATATATGAGTTCGGTGAAAAAGCCTTGATTGATGTCGTCAAAAAAATTGACGACAGCGTCGATCAGGCCATGATCGTCGGTCATAACCCGGCAACCAATGGCCTGGCCAATTATATCGGCGACCAACCCGTCGGCAACATCCCCACCAGCGGCGTATTTTGCGTCGAGCTGGATATTGCGTCATGGTCAAATATAAAAGCGCACTGCGGCAAGGTAAAATTCTTCGAGTATCCCAAAAAGCACTAGTGTTGTGTCCCGGAAATAGTTTATAAAACGAGCGACAGGCATGTCATTTTCTGAAAGGGCAAAAAGACGATCGGCCGATTTCAGGTGGCGTGTTCATGACATTCGGCTGACGGCACGAAGTTCAAGGGCAATCCGGCTATAAGGTGAGATTGCCCTTTTACGCATGTTGATTTGAAGTAAATTAATCGATATAAATTAACCAGTGCGAATTGAGCGTCCGAACCACAAGTGCCATGATCACAACCCCAATTTTTAGGAGGCGTAAAAATGGCCGTCAGATTAGATAATAGCACCCTGCTGGTTGCCGTCGATTTTACCCCCTTTTCGGAAGAGGCCCTGATTTTTGCAAGTCACCTGGCAGAAAAATTAAAGGCTCAGCTACTGGTGCTCCATGTCATCCATGATCCGGCAGAAGCACCCGGATTTTACGCTCAGAAAGGTGAAAAGAAGAAATACCTCCAATCCATGGAGGAGTCGGCCGCAGAAATGATGCAAGGGTTTCTGAAAAAGATGCGTAAAACCCACCCGGATCAGAAGCCGATTAAAAAAGCCAAATCACTTTTAGTGGTTGGAACACCTGTTACGCGGATTCTGGAAATTGCAAAAAAGAAAAAGGTCGACATGATTATTCTCGGCAGTCATGGACGTACCGGATTATCCCATATGCTGGTGGGCTCCAAGGCAGAAAGGGTTGTGCAACTGTCACCCATACCGGTAATGGTTGTGAAGGGTTCAATCCAGAAGTAAGAAATTGTTTTGCCCTAACTTTTAGGAGATGACGAATGAAAGTGACGCGCTCAGGTCAGAGGGTTGTGCTGGCGTTTTTCAGCGCCTGTACGCTTATATTGTTCTCAGCTTCCGCTGCCAGGGCAGCAGAAACCGCACCAGCCGCTGAAATCAATTGGTTTTTCCTGGCAATCGGGTTGCTCGGAGGCCTGTCTCTTTTTCTTTACGGGATGGAGCGCATGAGCGACGCATTAAAGAATGTGGCCGGCGAAAAAATGAAAGACATCCTGGGGATGCTGTCCAACAACCGTATCATGGGGATGATAACCGGTGCCATCGTAACGGCGGTTATTCAATCCAGCTCGGTGACCACCGTCATGCTGGTCGGGTTTGTATCCGCTAATTTGATGTCGCTCTCTCAAACGGTCGGCGTAATTTTAGGGGCAGATATCGGCACTACCATCACGGCTCAGATTGTCGCGTTTAAAGTGACCAAGTATGCCTTGCTGCTGCTGGCGGTCGGCTTTGCAATGCTCTTTGTCTCAAAAAAAGAAAAAATCCAGCAATACGGATATATGGTCATGGGATTGGGAATGATCTTTTTCGGCATGGGTGTGATGAGCGATGCTATGCATCCTCTAAGAACTTATCAGCCATTTATTAATCTGATGGCCAACATGTCCAACCCGATATTGGGTATTTTGGTGGCTGCATTTTTTACGGCGCTTGTTCAATCCAGTTCCGCATCAATGGGAGTGGTGATCGTCCTGGCAATGCAGGGGTTGATTACTCTGGAGGCAGGAATTGCTCTGGCACTTGGCGCCAATATCGGAACCTGTGTGACAGCAGGTTTGGCCTCGCTCGGCAAACCGCGCGAGGCGGTGCGGGTAGCGACAAGTCACGTGTTATTCAAGATAATAGGAGTCCTGATTATGCTGCCCCTTATCGGGCCGTTTGCAAAGTTTGTCGTTTATATCTCTCCTTCTCCCGCAGAGGGTCTTACCGGTCTGGAAGCTGCGGCTTCGGTGCTGCCGCGGCAGGTGGCCAACGCTCACACATTGTTTAATGTCGGTATAGCTGTTCTATTTCTTCCATTTATCACCTACTTTGCCCGCTTCGTCTTCTGGCTGGTTCCGGATAAACCCCTGCCGGAAGTTACAGAAATTCAACCCAAATATTTAAGTGACATGCTGTTTCATACCCCCAGCCTGGCGCTGGATGCCGCACGGCATGAAATCAAGCGCATGGGAAAAAGGGTAGACCTGATGAATACAGCCATGCTGCCGGCAGTACTGAGGGGGAACAATGAAGCGCTGATGGCCGTCAGGGAAAGGGACGTCGATGTCGATATCCTTTACAAACATATCGTCAATTATCTTGCAAGCGTCAGCAAGCTGCAACTGAACGAATATCAGACCCAAAAAATGCTGTTGCTCATGGGGGCCATCAACGACCTGGAGCACATTGGCGATGTTATCGAAGTCAACATGGTCAACCTGGGCTTGCAGCGGATTAAAAAAGGGATCAAAATAAGCGCAGCGACCCAGAAGGTGATCAAAACCCTGCATGTCGTCGTTTCGGATGCGCTCAAGGCAGCCTTGCGGGCGGTGGTTGAAGAGGATAAAGACTATGCCCAGCGGGTGCTGTCAATGAACGAAGACATGAAGCGCCTGACATTAGAGGCTGATCTGCATCAGGCCCAGCGGCTCGTCAGCGAAGATTCAGGAAAGTTCGAAGCTTACAGTCTGGAAATCGAAATTATCGAAAAACTCAAGCGCATTTACTATCACGCCAAACGGATGGCCAAAACCGGAATGGCATCCGGAGTAGGCGAAGAGGTGGAGGTGCTTGCGGAGGCGGCCTAAAATGGCGCACCGGTTGTGCCATTCCAAATCCGGTCTGCTGTCTGCGGATCAGCAAAGCCGACTTGATGAGGCTCAGGTGACTCCCTTGACATCTTCGATCGAGAGCATGCCGACCACGCGTCGCTCATCAAGCACCGGGAGGTGGCGGAAACGGTGTTTGGTCATCAGCGACAGACATTTGCTTACTTTCTCATCGGGGCCGGTATGAATAACTTCTGAAGTCATGATCTCCCGAACCGGCGTCTCTTTTGAGGATTTGCCCTTAAGGATAATTTTTCTGGCATAATCCCGCTCGGAGAAAATTCCCACCATTTTTGCGTCTTCGAGCACCACCAGAGCACCGACCTCTTTTTCAGCCATCAGCCGCAATGCGTCGTAAACGGTTGCATCCGGCGAAATCGAATACACGTCATGCCCTTTTTTATCCAATAGCTTTTTAACCCGCATAATAATAGAACCCAACTTCAAATCAGAATACAGATTTGTATAGTTGAAAACCGAAAGTGCCCCGGGGGGCAATTAAGTTTCTTTTTCCAAACTGTCGGTAATCGCCAGAAAAATATCCGTATCCCGCACAATGCCCACTGCTCTGTCACCCTCATAAACGGGGAGAATGCTTATTTTATTTTGGACGATGGCTTTCAGGCCCTCCTCCACGGAGGCAGACACGTCCATCGCCCCCTTGACCTTGAGCATAATATCCTTGACTACTATTTTTTTCCCCAGTCCGCCGATTTGTGGAAAATAATTTTTAAGAAAACTTTTAAAGTCCAGAATCCCCAACAACTTCTGGTTTTTATCCGTGACCAGAACGGCGCGGGGCCCCGCAACGGTGCGCATGCCGCCATCCAATTCGAAAAATGATTTTCTCAATGAAAGGGCGGCTTCCCGTAAAGTGGCGTCCGGGTTGATCGTTGCGTAATTTTCGATCGGAATCATTCGCTCTTTGATTGCCTTTTTTAGTGGCATGGCTGTTCCCCCTTTCTGGCTTAGGGCTGGCGAACAAATAAATGTTGAGTTGTTGCAGAAATTTCAAAACGCCTGATTACCCGGGCAATTCTGTGGGTTTTAACAGGTGTTTCTCAAGAAATCTGATTTCTTCAATCCCCGATATCAAGATTTCCGGATCGGTGCGCAGTTCTTTCAGAGGGATTCGATCATCATAATCGATTTGGGACAAAATATGCTTCATGCAGTTGAGTCGCGCCAGTTTCTTGTTATCGGAGCGAATGATGGTCCAGGGCGCCAGGGTCCGGTTGGTTTCATTGAGCATCTGGAATTTCCGGACAGTATAGTCATCCCACAGATCTTGGGCCATTCGGTCCACCGGGGAGATTTTATACTGCTTTAATGGATCCGTTTCGCGCGAATCGAATCGCCGCAGCTGTTCAGCTTTAGAGACCGAGAAAAAAAATTTGAACAACTTGATGCCGTCTTTCACCAGCATCTCCTCGAGCATGGGAACATCCTTTAAAAAGCGCTTGTTCTGCTCATCGCTGCAGAATCCCATCACGGGTTCGACCATAGCGCGGTTGTACCAGCTGCGATCGAAAAGCACGATTTCACCGGCTCCCGGCAGGTGTTGAACATAACGTTGAAAATACCACTGGGTGCGCTCCTTGTCGCTGGGCGCTAACAGGGCCACGACCCGAGTGCCCCGTGGATTCAAATGCTCGGTAATCCGTTTAATCGTGCCACCCTTGCCCGCGGCATCCCGCCCCTCAAATAAGGCTACGATGCGCAATCCTTCATTTTTGACATATTTTTGCATTTTCAACAGCTCGATTTGCAGCCTATGCAGTTCCTCTTCGTATTCGAGTGTGAATTTTTTGACCCATACCGCCTGCCGACTTTTCTTTTGGGGCTTATCTCTATTTTTAAAGGCGGTGTGCTCGGATAATTTCTTCTTTAGCTTTTTAGGCTTATTTTTCTTTTTTGATTTTGCTGCCGCTTTTTCACCAGGCGCATCATTGCCCTTTGCCAGGGCTTGTGCAGATGTTTGTCCTTCAAATTCTTCAGGTTCGGACTTATTATTGTTTTTTTTGGCCATGTCTTCCCCTTCAAGTTAATTGTAAAACTGAAATTTAGGAGCTAAGTCATCGCATTTATGAAACACAGGATCACACCAGTGACTTGCCGTATTTTTTGAGCTGTTCTTGCATGAGCTTTAATTCCCTGTCGCCCGGGATGACAATTTTGGGATCCGGTGTAAAATTCAGCTTACGATTTCGACCTCTATAGCGCACGGTGTTCAAGATGAGCTTCATGGTTTCCCGCCGGGCCAAATGCTTGTCATCAGACCGGATAACCCACCAGGGCGACTTTTTGGTATGCGTCTTTTTTAACAGCATGAATTTTTTCTCGGTAAATTCGTCCCACAGGTCCTGGGCCTGCAAATCCACTTCCGACAGTTTCCATTGCCTCAAGGGATCGTTCTTACGTCGTTCAAAGCGACGCGCCTGCTCTTCTTTGCTGACCGAAAAATAGAGTTTGAGCAACAACGTTTTGCCATCGTCTTCCAGAAAATTTTCCTCATAGGCGTTCACTTTTTTCATAAAACGGTTATATTGCTTCCGCGTGCAAAAACCCATCACCGGCTCGACCAACGCCCGGTTGTACCAGCTTCTGTCAAATAAAACGACTTCGCCGGCATAAGGGAAATGTTCGATATACCGTTTGATATGCAGTTCCGTCTTCTGATTTTCATTGGGTTTGCCCAGCGCCACCACATGATAGCGTTTTTCATTCATGTAGCGCGTCACCCGGCGGATGGTGCCGCCCTTGCCGGAAGCATCCCGGCCGTCGAACAGGATCACCATTTTTTTGCCGGTTCGCTCCAGGTGGCGCTGCATTTTAATCAGCTCGGCCTGATACGGTTTTAGCTCCTCGGCGTTGTAAAATTTCTCCAGGACCGCCTGGATGATTTCCTCTTTATCTTTCTTTTTGAGGACCTTCAGAATCTTTCGAACGCGTTTGTCGGGCTTCACGCCTGAAAATTTGGATTCGACTTTTTTAAGCGTATCCCTGACCAACGCCGACGTGGTTCCCGGCTCCCTGACATCCACACATTCATTCCTGTTTTCGGCTGCATCTGTTGTTTTCATGCCAACCCCAATTTTCTTTTGTTTGAAACGCTCAATTTAATTTTCGGCCAAGCCTGTACATCTGCGCATAAATGTCCGGCAGTTTGTGTTCTTTCAGACCTTTGACAACGTCTTCGACCGCATAGGGAATTCGAAAATGCTCGACGGCTATTTTCCCGGAGGCAACCTTAAGGATTGCAAAGGAAGTCCGGGGATCACCGTCAAACGGTCGCCCCACACTGCCGGGATTGATAAAATACACCCCAGCGACCCGCTTATAATAGGGCACATGGGAATGTCCCATGATCTGAACCCGGTAAACGGAGTCCCTGGCCAATTGCCGGAAACGGCTTTCAGGGGCTGTGGGAAACAGCTCTTCATCCGGATCTTCCAGGGTCCCGTGGAATATCCCGATGCGCAGACCGCCGACCTTGATGTCTGTCTGTTTGCGTAAGGCTTTCAGAAAGGTGATATTTTCAGAGTCTA
>JASFGN010000168.1:0-6570 GCA_050123735.1 Desulfobacterales bacterium
AGGCTCAAAGGGATTCACTTTGCCTTTAACGCTATAGGTTGGCCGTTCATTTATTGAGGTACTGGCGATGGTGGTCTGGTCAGCACCTGGTTCTGCCGGCTGTCCGGAAGACGATGGTTGAATTTTGGAAATATCCGATTTGGGCTTTAGCGGCAGTTGCGGTACTTTCGATTCCGGGGGCTTTACCGCGGACGGGGCTGATTTCTGGGCCAGGACAGGTTTTTCAGAAGCCTGTATGCCGGGACCTGGTGCCTCCGGTTTGGCAGCAGGCTGAGATGCACTAGCCGGTTGCCGCGGGGGTGGAGCGGACATTTTGTCTGCGGTGCTGCGGATCTTTTTGCGAACGATTTTCGGTGTGGCCGGCTCGTTCGCCGGTTGATCACAGCCCAGTAAACCGGTAAAAAAGCCGATCAAGCAAGCCAAATTACAGAGAATAATGAGATTTTTTTTCATGGCGTTTCGATTACTTTTCAGCAAGGATGTCAAAATACGTTTCGGATTATTTTTTTCGTTTATTCTTTTTGCCGGTATCTTTTTCGGGTTCGGGCTCTACAAATTTATACGTTACCGCTGTGCATGAGGTATTCAGATCCAGGGTCTCTCCGTCGCGCGACATCGAAATGTTTCTGATGTTGACGATTCGCGACAGGCGCGCAACCTTATCAAAGAACAGGGCCAAATCGTGATAACCCCCTTTAACGTTCATGGCCACGGGTATTTCGGCATAAAATTCTTTGCGCACTTCGGACTTGGGTTCAAACAATAAAAATTCAAGCCCGACATCCTGGCCGGATCTGGAAATACTGGTCAATAAAGAGGGAATCTCCTCCCTTTCCGGCAGCGCTTTCATTGCGGTTTTAAACTGCACTTCAGCTTCCATCATTTTCTTTTGAAACTTTTCCAGATCCGCTGCATTTCGTTTGGCGACGACCAACTTTTTCTCCAGATCCGTCAGCTGATTATCCAGTTTTTCGATTTCCGCCCATTTCGGCTTGTAAAGAACAAAAACAAAAATGGCGATAATCGCAATAAAAACGCCTGCAAAAATCAGAATGCGTTGAACCTTTGATAATTTTTCGATTTTGGCGAAAAAGGCCTCAACGCCTGTTGCCGATCCTTCTATTGCATTCATTATATTTAGACCCTCTTCGGTTTAGGTTTTTTTTCTGGTTCAGGTTCTTCTGCTATCACCTTGGTACAGATAATTTGAAAGCCTTTCAGGTTTGTCTTTTGAACCTCTTGACGCTTTACGGAATTCAACTTGACTTCGCTAAACAGACCGCTTTTCTGGAGGCGTACCATAAAATCCGCCACTGTTTTTTCATCCAGCGCAATTCCGGAAATTTTTACGATATTATCCTGTACCACCAATTCGTCTAACCACATACGCTTAGCTACCAGCACCTGCGTCATGGTATCCAATAAAATTACCGGTGCATAGCGATCTGATTCCAGTTGTTCGATGACTGCCAATTTTTTGCGAAGGTTTTCAAGATTTTTGCGGATACGGGCGATTTCTTTGTTGATTTCGTTGTATTTTGTCAATTCGGCGTTGGTTTCTTTGATCTTTTTGTTTAATTTGCCTACTTTAGAGCTCAAATCAAAATTATAGTAAAACGCTATAATCAGAACCAAAACCAACGATAGCAGAAACAACGATACCTGACGGCGGACGTTTTCTTTTTTCCGATCGGCCCGAAAAGGGAGCAGATTAATTCGTATCATTTGTCATTCACTTTTCTTAATGCCAACCCCACGGTGATGGCTGCCTGGGGGGCAATTTGTTTGATAAACTCGGGATCAAAGCGGTCACCGACATAGATGCCTTTAAATGGATTGATGGTTTCAACCTCAGCAGATGCTTCGACTCCCAGCAACTCACGAAATTCACGGATACTGGCGCCACCACCACTCAAAAAGATTCGTTTGATTTGATCATCCGGATAGGTGGAGTAGAAAAAATCAAGTGCCCGTCGAATTTCTGTGCACCAGTCGGCAACAACAGAAGAAACAATTTCTTTTAAATCTTCAGCTGACAGACGATCGGGATTGCCGCCGAATTTCAGATTTTCAGCATCGTCGAAATTGCAATCGGCCAGAGATATGATTTTCTGGTTGATCTGACTGCAGCCTAATGAAACATCGCGCATGAATACGGAGTTGTTGCCTTTGAGAATATTCAGTGACGTCTTGCTGGCCCCGATATCGATTAATGCAATGTTATCATCGCCGGGGTCGTAACCGACCTCAAATGTATTCTGCAGGGCGAAGGCTTCCACATCAATAATACAGGGATTCAGACCGGCCAGATTTGCGAGGTTATAATAATCATCGACCATTTCTTTTTTAGCGGCCACCAGAAACACGTTCATTTGATTGGGATTGGTTTCGTTTGGACCCAAAATCTGAAAATCGAGATTGACGTCACTGATATCAAATGGAATGTATTGCTCGGCTTCAAAATGAATGGTTTCTTGTAATTGCTCTTCGTCCATGGTCTGGACGGCAATTTTTTTAACGATGACTGAATAACCGCCAATGGATATGGCCACATTACGCTCTTTAATACTATGCCCTTTAAAAAGCTGGCGAATAGACTCCGCGACGGCTTCCGGGTCGTTGATGGTCCCATCTTCTATCGCGCCATGCGGAATGTCAGTCACGCCGAATCGTTTTAACTCCCGGCCTCGTTTAGACTCGATGATTTCTGCAGCCTTCAGAGAGCGGGATCCAATGTCAAGTCCAACTAAGTTGTCTTTTTTACCGAATACCATGAGATGCTCTTAGTCCTTAAATATTTTATCTTTTTCGGTTAATTTCAGGCCCAATGCCAACAGAATCTTGCGCTTGGTTTCCATGCGACATGGCATGCCCTTTTCTATACGCGCAATCGTAATGGGTGAAACACGTGCTTCACGGGCAAGTTCAGCTTTGCTCATTAACAATGACTCTCTGGTTTCTTTTAAACGATTTTTGCTTGCCATGGATCAGGGTTCCCTATTTTGAAAGACGGATTATGAGTAATGCGAAAGCGATTCAAATGAAGTTCAATGATAATTGATTGTTAATTAAATAAATTTTCGCATATAATCCTATAGTAGTCAAGCAGTTACGCATAATTATATATAATTACAAATACTTAAATCATATATTATTCTGGTATGATGTGTCTTAATTGCCGAGCCGGGTATTGAAACAGTTGCTGCTGAAGAGAAGATGGCCACACATTGGCCGAGCCTTTTCGCAACCGTATGTTTGATCCGTATGCCTCCTTTTTTTATGTGGTGACCACCTTGTTGGGCTGCAATAAATTGTTTGCCATGTTGGTAAATGTTATTTTGCGTGTTATATTGTGGTGCTGGCAATTTGCCTTGCAAATTCTGCGCCAATACATATAGATAAATAGGCCAATAGCCGAAATATTTTAAATCAAAATCATTACAAGTACTTATGAGGTTGTGTGTCCAGGGCGTTAGCTTGTAGATCCGGATCTAAAGATAATCTTTGGCAATGCCGGGCAATAATGTCCCTGTTCAGCGTCAATTTTTTGAAAGGATCGGTCAAATAATTTCCAGTATCAGCGGAAAAAGCTTTAACTTGGCCAGAAAAATTAGTATTCTGATACCGCACCTAAAGAACCATTGAAATTATTGAGATTATTAACGATGGAACCCAAGCTTCCAGAAGATAAACTAAAACCCTTTCGCCTGGTCAAATATTTTGCCTTCAGCGGACTGATCGTTATTTTTTTAGCGACCATTATATTTTCGGCCCTGAACACGCATTGGGTAAAATCCATGCAACGCAAGAAAAGTGAAGACTATGCGCATGTGATGATTGAAAATTTAAATCACCAGGTATTTTTACAATTCATTGTTCCCATTGGTTTGATGTATGGCAAAATTCGATTGAGCAACCGGGAGCAATTTGAGCGGATGGATAAAGTTGTGCGCAGCACTCTGCATAGCTTTGAGGTTGATAAAATTAATATCTACAGCATGGACAATGAGGTCTCTTATAGTTTTGATCAATACTTAATCGGGCGTCGAAATTATGGCGGTACCGGATACTTGCAGGCCCGTTCGGGCAAATGGAACCATAAACTGGTTCAAAGGGGGAATTTTTTGCAGATTTTGCTGGGTTTCCCTAAAAATGTTCAACTGATCACTTTTGCCCCCTTGCGCTGGGAGCCGCAGCTGGGAAAGATTTCGGGACGGGTGCTTGGCGTTGTTGAGATCGCCCAGGACCTATCGGAAGATTACAAGACCATTTTTCAGATTCAGATTCTCGTGATCATAACCAGCACGCTGCTGATGGGGGCGCTTTTTGTAGTGCTGGTCTTTGTGGTTAAACGAGGTGAAGTTATTATCCAAAGGCGCGCCATGGAAAGATTGCGCCTCAAGGAACGGCTTGCCCACGCCGAGCGCCTGTCATCTTTAGGTGAAATGGCCGCCGGAATTTCACATGAGATTCGCAACCCACTCGGCATTATTAGAAGTTCGGCCGAACTGTTAAAGAAAAAAATTGCCAAAATCGATCCGCAAAACACATTTCCAGATATTATTGTTGAAGAGGCCAATCGCTTAAACTCGATCATTACCGATTTTATCAATTACGCCAAACCCAGAGTTCCGAAAATGGCCCCCTGTCGGGTTGAAGAAATTATTGATAAAAATCTAACCTTTCTCGAGGCCCAAAATAAGGAAAAAGGCCATCTTATTAAAAGAAATTATGAGGACAATTTGCCGGAGATCATGGCCGATTCTTCCATGCTATATCAGTCTTTTTTGAATATTTTGTTAAATGCGATGCAGTCGATGCCAGAGGGCGGCAGAATCCTGGTTGAAGTCAGTTCCAATGATCACCAGGTAACGATCCATTTTGAAGATGAAGGTCAGGGCATTCCGCCCGGAAATATAAATAAAATCTGGGATCCCTTTTTTACAACCAAAGAACAGGGGACAGGCCTTGGTTTAGGCATCGTTAAAAACATCATCGAGTCCCATGGTGGCAGCATACAAATTGTCAATCGACCCGTTTCAGGAGCTCGGGTCACTGTCGAGCTGCCGCTCAAGCCCCCAGCAGCAGGCATGACGCCGCCAGATAATGCGGCAGCCGGGGAGCGTAATTAGTTTCGATCCATTTTTTCCGGACAAGAGCGCCCTTGAGCCTTTGTCCGTCTCGGATTAGATGCATTTTGGTGACAGTTTCTTACGATACCTTGACCCGGGGCAGTCAACATTGATGAAAACCGTAAACCCAAAACATATTCACAGCCAGACGAAGACATCATGGAAACCATTCTCATTGTTGATGACGAAAAAAACTATCTGACCATTCTAAGCGCACTGCTCGAAGAAGAAGGTTATGAGGTGCTCTCTGCCTCCGGGGGACAGGCAGCTTTTGAAATTTATAAAACCTCTGATCTGGATCTCATTCTTACCGACATGAAAATGCCTGGAATGGACGGAATTGAATTACTTGAGAAAATTAAAGCGGATGACCCCGATCTACCGGTTATTATGATGACAGCCCACGGTACGGTGGATAAAGCCGTTGAGGCCATGCAGAAAGGCGCTTACACTTATATTCTGAAACCCTTCGACAATGAGCGTTTGATCATTTATGTAAAAAAAGCCATCGGGACGTATCAAGTGGTCAAAGAAAACAGGCGCTTACGCGATGCGGTGGAATCCCAATTCCGTTTCGATAACATTATCGGCAAAAGCAAAAAAATGCGGGATATCTTCGATACCATCCAGAAAGTGGCGCGCTCCAGCGCAACTGTATTGATTGAAGGCGAAAGCGGCACCGGTAAAGAATTGGTTGCGAGATCCATTCATTTTAACTCAGCCAGACGCGAAAAACCTTTCGTGGCGGTAAATTGTTCGGCCCTTGCCGAGAATTTGCTGGAAAGCGAACTATTTGGCCATGAGAAGGGCGCTTTTACAGGCGCAGTTGCAACCAAAAAGGGCCGTTTCGAACTGGCTGACAGCGGGACGTTATTTCTAGATGAAATTGGTGAGTTATCGCCGAATCTGCAAGTCAAACTACTGCGCGTTTTGCAGGAAAAGGTTTTTGAGCGTGTGGGCGGTGTCCGTACCATATCGGTAGATATCCGTATTATTACCGCCACCAACAAGGATTTAAAGCGCGAAATGATGGAAAACCGGTTTCGGGAGGATCTTTTTTATCGTTTAAACGTCGTTCACATTGTGTTACCGCCGCTCAAGGAGCGCAAAGAAGATATTCGACTGTTGGTGAATCATTTTTTAAAAAAATATGCATCTGAACGTAAAGCCGAAGCTCCGGTTATGGGCGTTGACCAGCAGGTGGATCGGTTATTTTATGATTACAACTGGCCGGGAAATATTCGGGAATTGGAAAATGTCATTGAGCGGGTAATGATTCTGTGTACGGGTGAGACGGTCCGCGTCCAGGACCTTCCTAAAGGTTTTAAAGATAATGTATACAACACCCTGCATCTTGAAGGCATACCGGCAAATGCAAAACTTTATGACACGCTGGCCATGATCGAGCGCACCATGATTGAGCGCGCGCTTAAAATGA
>JASFGN010000169.1:0-6566 GCA_050123735.1 Desulfobacterales bacterium
AAAAACAATTATTGAATTTTATGCCGGCGGACCGGTCGGAATCGAGGCCATTGCCGCCACCTTGCAGGAAGAATCCGATACACTGGTGGATATTGTCGAGCCCTATCTGCTCAAGATCGGTTTTGTACTCAGGACCTCCTCGGGCAGAAAGGCGAGCGAAGCAGCTTACAAACATCTGGGATTTCGGATACAGGGTAAGCTGTTTTCTTAGGTTTAGCGGTTTAAAAAGTTGCGGGTCGCCCTTCGACTCTGCTCAGGGTGGTGAGCCTGGTCGAACCACGCGTTACGGGTTTCGCATATTGTTTCCCAGAAATAATTTACAAAGATAGAGTCGGTCATGTCATTTTATGAAAGGCGTTATGAATTACACAACCTCGGTGCCCCGATATTTGGGATTTAACTCGCAACCCGTAACACGAAACACGGAACATTTCCGATGCCTGTAATCACACTATTAACGGATTTCGGCGGCGCTGATGAATACGTAGGGGTGATGAAAGGCGTTATGCTGTCGATTTGTCCCTCGGTAACGGTTGTTGACATCTCACACCAGCTCGAGCCACAGGATATTGTCCAGGCCGCCTATATGGTCCCCGCCTATTTTCATTATTTTCCGGAAGGCACGATTCACATCGTGGTCGTCGATCCGGGTGTCGGAAGCCAACGCGCTGTCTTAGCGGTCCATTTTCGCCGGCATTTTTTTATCGCGCCGGACAATGGCGTATTAAGCCTTTTGCTGAGAGATCAGAAATCTGATACGGTAATAGAAGTGGACAAGTCCGAATATTTTCTTAAACCGTTGAGCGCAACCTTCCACGGGCGAGATATATTTGCTGCCCTGGCAGCGCATATGGCCTGTGGCACAAAAATAGAGTCATTGGGTTCCAGACGCCAGATCGAGGAGATTGTATATCTGAACGATCTAACGGGTCAGATTACCGAAAGCGGCGAACTTATCGGAAAAATCGTATCCATCGATCGTTTCGGTAATTTGATCAGCAATATTGAAGCGCTTCAGCTGCGTGATTTTTGCCGCTCGCAACCATCCCGGCGGATCCACATTAGCATCGGCGCGCTCACGATTCGCGGCATGGCAAAAACTTACGCAGATGCAGCCTCAGGGACACCTCTGGCGCTCATCGGCAGTCGTGGGTGCTTGGAAATTGCGCTCAATTGTGCCAATGCTCAAAAACAGTTGAAAGCCCGTAAGGGCGATCGTGTCCGTATCACCTTATCATGAAACTGAAACCGTTTACAAAAACAAGTCGACGTAAAGCGGATCGGCGCTGGACGCTCCTATTTATCGGTGACCATGGCAATGTCATCAAATTAAAGCGCTTTAAGGCCATCATCTTTGCGGTGGGGTTTTTGTTTTTGCTGGCCATGGTTTTGCTGGTCGTTCTTTTTGGAGGTTATCGAAAAATCCAGCATCAATATTCGGATCTGCAAAAACAGTTTCAGCGTTCTCAACAGAAAATCGAAACCCTGCGTCATGAAAAAGAAATTTTGATGGCCCGCCTGGTGCTGTCTGAATCCAAAGCCACAGAAGCAACGGTTGAGAGGCGCGAACCCGAAGAGAACCCGGACGCAGTCAAGCCCGTTACGCCTGAGCCTCCGAAGACGGCCAAAGCCAATCCGGCGCCGAAGCCTCCGGAAAAGACGCCCGTAGCAGCGACATCCCAGCCCCCGTCTGCAGACAATTCGAGCCGCGAACCGGATGCTATCCTGCAGGTGGCTGTTGAAAATTTTAAGGTCTCCCGGGAATCCGGCGCTGCAAACCTCAATGCTCAATTTAAAATAAAAAACACCGGCAGCGGTTATCAGCGCGTAGACGGAAATGCGGTCGTCCTATTAAAAGGTGCTAATCTTAGTAAAAGCCAGTGGCTGGTGATGCCGGCGGTGGAATTTAGCGGCGATAAACCGTCCGGAAAGCGCGGTAAAAGTTTTCAAATCCAGCGCTTTCGCACCATGAATTTTAGCGCCAACGCGCCGGATCATGCAGATCAATTTGAAACGGCCGTGGTTTATGTCTTTACAAAGCAAGGGGAATTGTTGCTGGAGCAGGACTTTGCGATATCATTGCCGCCTTTGCCGGCTGTTTCTCCGCAAAAGCCGGCCGTAGATCCCCCTAAGCGAAAAGACCAGGCAGCTGAAGCGCCTGCCCGACAGCAGATCCCGCCCCAAGAGCCACCTCAGAAAACACCCGTCGCGCCGGCGACCCCTGGTGATGATGCTCTCGATTCGCTGGAGGACGCACCGCCGGTCTTTTAGATATCAGGTGCCAGGTGTCGGGTTTCAGGTGTCAGGCCATAACGGTTCATCTGAACCTGAATATCATTTGGAACCGCTTCCATTCGCTCGGTCATTTAGGAAAGAGAGGGCCCTTGCAGGCCATAAAACGACACCTGAACACTGACACCTGACACCCAATCCTATTGATGGCCGACGACCAGCCGATCGGTAATCGTGCCCACATTCACGCCGCCGCTTTGAAAGTTCTCAAAGGTGAGATCCTGAAATGTAAGCTGTTGCTTTTTGACGAGTATATCAAATATCTCGAGATAATTCAGAGTAATACGTTGGTGCCACTTTAAATTGAGCCGGTCGGCATAATGCCGGATGTCACTTTCCCGGCCCTCGATTTCCAAAAATGGGCCGTACGGCATGGTGTCCAGGAAAAAGGCTGTCGCACCCAGAATCATGGTTTCGCGCCATTTTTCGTAGCGTTGAACGGCGTAAAAGCCCAGGCAGGCTAAAATCTGATCCATGGTTTTAAAATCAGAGACTTCGACTTCCAGCTCGTTGAAGATGTTAAAATCCTGGCTGGGTGCCGCCGGCCTGGATTTAAACGTTAAAATTGTTTTTTTATCCTGACGCAGGCGCAACAGTGACTGTTTCCTGCTCAAATTATGGCCGTCATCATCATAGCGGATGTTGGTTTCAAAAACACGTCCCTGCGATTCGGCTCCCAGACCCGCTATACGGCGCTGCATGTGATCAATGTCGTCCAGAAAAAATTTAACCTCCACCTCACGTTTTTGCATTTTGGATGGTTCCTCTGGTGGCGTTTCGGATTCATTTTGGGGCACAAGGCGATGGCTGAACTATAAAACGGACCCATAAAGTTTGTAAAGAGCCAGCCTTATTTTTTCCTTGACATTACCCGCGATTTTGCTTATTTTTGCCGGATTATTTAATTTGAGGAGCGCATATCCGTGAAAAAATATACAAATAGTGCCAAACGTTCAGATAACCCGCAAAAGTGGTATGTCGTCGATGCCACCGGCGCAGTGCTGGGTCGACTGGCGACCCAGGTGGCCCAGCGATTACGCGGCAAGCATAATCCACATTTTACACCCCACGTGGATACCGGTGACTGGGTGATTGTGATCAATGCCGATAAGATCAGCCTGAGCGGCCGTAAAATGGATCAAAAAGTATACTACCGCCATAGCGGTTATATCGGCGGTTTAAAGGAAATCACCGCCAAGGATCTTCTGGGAAAAAAGCCGGAGGCGCTGGTAAGGAATGCCGTCAAAGGCATGTTGCCCAAGAACAAACTGGGGCGGCAGCTGTTTAAAAAACTAAAAGTATACGCCGGTGACGCGCATCCACATGAAGCCCAGCAGCCCGAAACCCTGACGATTTCCTAAAGCGACCCGACTGAATAACCCATTTGTTGAGGAAGACAATGCCAAAAGAAAACATCTATTACGCTACCGGCAAACGCAAAAATGCGATTGCCAAAACCTGGCTGACGCCCGGTAGCGGTAAAATTATCATCAACGAGCGTCCGCTGGAGGACTACTTTCCACTGGAAACACTGCAAACCAATTTACAGGAACCTTTTAAGCTGACCAATACGGTCGGTTCCTTTGACGTCAATGTCAGCGTCAAAGGCGGCGGTATTGCCGGACAGGCCGGGGCGGTGCGTCACGGTATTACCAAAGCGCTTATCTTGACAGACGCTGAATTGAGAACACCGCTAAAAAAGGCCGGTTTCGTCAAACGCGATCCCCGCGTCAAAGAAAGAAAAAAATACGGCCAGAAGGGTGCCCGGGCGCGCTTTCAATTTTCAAAACGCTAAAATTTTATGCTCTCAGGTTAAAAAGGGGACGGGCAAATACCGGTCCCCTTTTCTTATTCTGGCCGAACGACTCCTTGATCAAAAATATCAACAATGGTTTGTGTTTCCTCATTTTTATCAGCGACCGAAGTATCATTTGTAGAGATTCGGGACCGTTGCCATCATTTCATTAGTTATAACCGTTTGAACAAACGGTATGCTGCCGTAACGCAGTCAATTTTTTCAGGGGGGTAAAAATGGAAAAAGAAGTCTGGTTACAAAATCTGACATGGGAGGATGTCAAACAAAAAGCCAGCGCAAGCCAGGGCACCATAATTTTGCCCATCGGCAGCACCGAACAGCACGGTGCGCATCTACCGGTTGGCACCGATACCATGGTGGCCATTGCGATTGCCGAAGCAGCCGCCCTGAAAGCCGGCATCCTGGTAGCGCCGCCATTATGGTTTGGCTGGAGTCCCCATCATCTGGTTTTGCCCGGTACCATAACGATCAGAGCCGAGGTGCTGATCGAAGTCGCTTTTGACATGCTTAAATCCCTGTCCAGGCATGCTTTCGATAAATTTATTCTGCTCAACGGCCATCGGATCGTCAATGTGGCCTGGATGCAAATTGCGGCCGAAAGAGCCAAACGGGAGCTGGGCGTTAAAGTGATTATATTCGATCCGGCCTATATGTCAAAAGAGTTCACAGGTGATATGCAATGGGGAGAGGTGGGCCATGCGGAAGAGATAGAGGGATCCCATATGTGGTACTGCTATCCGGATCTGGTCAAGATGGAAAGAGCCCGGGACAATCCCCACCAGCATGATCCCATCTATCACGTGGATCCGCGCTATGCCGGTGATACGCTTTGCTATGTTCCCAGCAGCCCGGCTGAAATGCAAAGATTGGCGCAAAAATCCGGCGGAACCTCAGGGGCGTCTACGCGGGCGTCGAGGCAGCTGGGTGAACAATATCACACGCATCTGGTGGGCCGCATGCTGGAAGCCATCGCATTTTTACAGAAATCATCTTAAGGCCCCAGCGCTGGCCTTAAGCCCTAAACCAAGACGCTGGTTCAGATCCCGCTTAGCCCGGATCGGCCCATTTTTTCCAGAAAATGGGTGTCAATATCGCCGCGGATGAAATCCGCGTCCTGAAACACCTGCTGATGAAAGGGGATGGTGCTTTTAATACCCTCAATCTGGAATTCAGCCAGCGCTCTTTGCATTCTTTTGATCGCCATACCCCGATCCCTGGCCCACACCACCAATTTACCAATCAGCGAATCATAAAACGGCGATATGACATACGGATTGAAAATATGGGTATCCACCCGGACACCCGGTCCGGCCGGCAGGATAAGATGGGTAATTTCACCCGGAGAAGGCATAAAATTATCGGCCGGGTCCGCGGCATTGATGCGGCACTCCAGCGACCAGCCGTTCAGCTGAACCTCATCCTGCTTGAGGGCTAACGGTTCACCCTGGGCCAACAAAATCTGCTGCTGGACGATATCGATGCCGGTGACCAGCTCGGTTACCGGATGTTCAACCTGAACCCGGGCATTAACTTCCATGAAATAAAAGTTTTTGTCTTTATCCACCAGAAACTCAATGGTACCGGCGTTGGTGTAGCCGACAAGTCCGGCCACCTGAATCGCCGTCTGGCCCAATTTGTTGCGCAATTCTGGGTCGACAAAAGGTGAGGGTGACTCTTCAATCAGCTTCTGGTAGCGCATCTGAATGCTGCATTCCCGCTCGCCGAGGTGGATACGATTGCCGAAATGGTCGGCTAATATCTGAATTTCGATATGACGGGGCTTTTCGATATATTTTTCCAGGTAGAGGTCCGGGTTGCCAAAAGCCGCCCGGGCTTCGCCGGAGGCAACCGCAACTGCGTCGGCCAGTTCATTTTTGTCATAGGCGATACGCATGCCCCTTCCACCGCCACCACCCGAAGCCTTCAGGATGACCGGATAGCCCACCTGCGCGGCAATCTCAAAGGCCTCTTGTGGTGAAGAAATGATGTCCTCGCTGCCCGGAATGGTGGCAATTCCTGCTGCCGTTAATGTTTTGCGAGCAGCTGATTTGTTGCCACTCGCAGCGATGCATTCACCCGAAGGGCCGATGAATATCAGCTGGTTATCCGCACAGGCGTTGGCGAAATCGGCGTTTTCAGATAAAAAACCGTACCCGGGATGGACGGCATCGGCACCTGTATCCTTGCCCGCCTGGATGATGCGATCGATGTTCAGATAGCTTTTGCGGCTCAAGGCAGGCCCGATATGAACGGCTTCATCGGCATATTTGACATGCAGGGCGTCTGCATCCGCATCCGAAAAAACCGCCACGGTCTTAATGCCCATTTCCCGGCAGGCCCGTATAATTCGGACGGCAATTTCACCTCTATTGGCGATCAAAATTTTGCTGAATTGTGCCGTTGCCATTCAGGGCCTCATGACGATCAATTGAGAAGAGTTGATTTAGCCGATCTCGAT
>JASFGN010000170.1:0-6506 GCA_050123735.1 Desulfobacterales bacterium
TTAAGCCCAGAAGCACCGATATTACACTGGAGACTTTCGGCCTGGTCTGGATGCCCTATCGCAAAGGATCCGACGGCAGGTTATCACCGGATTGGCAGTAGTTAAAAGATAAATGCCTAAACTGCGTTAAACTGCCTAAAGTGCCTAAAGTTAAAAAATTATGTCATTTTATGAAAGATGGCTCGCAGTGACGCCCTTATTTTAGGCATTTTAGGCACTTTTTCCACCCCTCCCTTGCAAAATTTCCCCATTGAATATATGCCTTAGCTTCTTTTTTTCCCTTATTCAGACCTTTGTTTTCAAAGGCAATAAATGAACGACCGTAGCGCTCATAACAAACAAAACAGGCCCTACCGGCAGGTCCTGCGGGTTAGTTTGCCGCTCGTCATCAGTATGTCTTCGACAATGATCATGGAGTTTACCGACCGGGTTTTTCTGGCCAATTATTCCCTGAATGCCATTGCCGCGGCGCTGCCGGCCGGCATCGCCGCGTTTTTGTTTATATCCATTTTTTTAGGTACCGCTCAGTATCTCAATGTCTTTGTGGCCCAGTATGTCGGATCTGGAAGGCCGCAGCGCGTCGGCGCAGCGCTGTGGCAGGGAAATTATTTTGCACTTCTTTCTGCCGCGGCCATGGTCGGTCTGAGTTTTCTGGCAGAGCCGCTTTTTGCGCTTGGCGGGCATCCAGTTGAGGTTCAGGTGCTGGAGGCCATGTACTTTAAGGTTCTGTGTCTGGGCTCGGGAATTTATATTTTTGGAACCGCACTGTCGTGTTTTTTTAGCGGACGGGGCCAGACACGGCTGGTGATGATTATCACGATGATCGGCACCCTTTTCAACATCCCCCTGGATTATGCCCTGATCAACGGCATTTGGATTTTTCCGGAATGGGGGATCTTTGGTGCCGCTTTTGCCACCGTCATGTCCTGGCTGCTGGTTACCCTTATATTTGCATTTCTCGTGTTTACCAAAAGGAACGATCGCGACTTTAGGATTTTGAGCCACCGCGCATTTGAGGCCAATCTTTTCGGCCGCCTGATGCGCTACGGCATCCCCAGTGCCATTCAGTTCAGTCTAGATATTTTTGCTTTTACGTTTTTTATTTTCATGGTGGGGCGTATCGGCAAGCTTGAGCTGGCGGCAACCAATGTGGTCCTTTCGATCAATTCTCTGGCCTTTATGCCCTTGATGGGCTTTTCGCTGGGGACCAGCACACTGGTCGGTCAGGCCCTGGGCCGCAATCGGATCCAGGAGGCCATTGCGGCTGCCAGGGCGACCATCCATATTGTGCTGATCTATATTGCGCTGCTGTTTATTCTTTTTCTGGCTTTTCCCGGGCCGCTGCTCGAACTGTTTCGGCCGCAGGATATATCATCTGATTATTTCGGTGCTATCCGTCAAAGTGGAACGATCTTGCTGCGATTTGTATCCGCCTATATATTCTTCGACGCCCTTTATATGGTCTGCATCGGCGTGCTCAAAGGCGCCGGTGATACGCGCTTTATCATGTGGAGTATCGGCATTCTCTCTTTGGTGGTCATGATTCTGCCTTTATATGTCGGTGTGCAAATTTTCGGTGCCGGGCTTTATTATGCCTGGAGCTGTGCGACCGGCTTTGTTTTCTCTTTATTTGTCACTTCCTATTGGCGCTACCGGCAGGGCCGCTGGAAACATGTACGCGTCATCGAACAGGCAACTGAAATCCCGATATAAATAGCGGCTCCATGCGGCCCTATGGATTTAAGCAGATGGCGGTCACGTGCAATTTCAGTATTTTTTCTTTTGACAGAAATTTTTCTATTCCTTAAGATATAGGCGAATCTGTTTGTTTCAAATGCCTGCAAATGTCTTCTGGAGATGAAACAGGGCAGGTGTGGCGCATAAATAATGACCCCATTGTGATGCGTATATGGACCCACCGGTATGGAATGGATTATTCAACCAATGAGCAGGTGATGGCTAAATGAAAACATTTCGAGTGATCAGGATCGCTTTGATCTCCCTTTTTTGTTTGTTACTATTTGAATCCCATGTAGTCATAAATGCCCAGGAAACGGCAGCTCAGCAAGACGCCAATTTGCAATTTCAGTGGGCTTTCGGTACCCTGAAAAAGGGCAACGGCTCCAAATTTGAAGTGGTGACGCGCGACACGGTCCTAAAAACCGGCGATCAGATCAAATTCTTTTTAAATGTCAACCCGAATAACTTTGTCTATCTGATCTACCGCAGCTCTCAAGGTGAGCTTAGCGTCCTGTTTCCCAAACGGTTCCAATTACAGAGCACAGAATACAGCGCCGCGGGCAATCATTATATTCCCGCTGATGATCAATGGTACGAACTGGATGAACACTCCGGAGAAGAACGTTTTTATCTGCTTGCTTCTGTCAAGCGCCTGGCGGAATTGGAAGCGCTGATTAACGACTACGAAGGTGCCGATACGGCCAAAAAGCCACCTCTGGCAGAAAAAATTCTTGCCGAAATTCGTAAATTAAGAAAACAGCATTTAAAATTTAAAACGTATGCGGAGCGGCCGGTCAGTATTATTGGAAATTTACGGGGCACTGAAAAGGCTGAATCAGACAAAACCCATGACATTGCCAAATATGCCGTCGAGATTTCAGCCGATACGTTTTTTAGCAGGACTTTCACGATTGACCACGAGTAAATCGCGCAACATACCCACACCGCTTTTATTAATTCTATCCGCTTTTCTCGCGGCCCATCTTTGTTTTTGGTTGTTGCCAAATGTTTTTAAAGTCTGGAATTCTCAGACGGTCGATCAACTTTTTATTCTACGGTCAAAATCAGAAACGTTTCGCCCGGCTTATGATGCCACCGTGGTGCATGTTGATTTCAACAATACCAGTATCGAGCGCTTAAAAAACCTTTACCTGAATCGACTTCATTTTGCCCAGCTGGTCGCTAATTTAACATCCATGCAGGTGGCGGCCCAGGTGTATGACTTTATATTTGCGGCCAAAATAAATGCCTGGGACGACCACGAACTCATTGCGGCCGTCAAAGAGGCGGACAACGCCTATTTCGGTTTGGCGCTGGAATTGCGCGAGCCCGGTGAGTCGGGACATCCCAAAAAAATTGTGTCCAGAGGCAGAAACTATGTAATCGAAACCCATTGGGATGTTCGTGTCGGTGCGACCGATGATAAATTTTATGTGGGTGAAAATCCCCTGGCCACTTATGCCGAGCTGGCCAATGCCTCACGCGGTCTGGGATCTTTGAGTGTCAAATTTGATCCCGACGGCGTCCTGCGTCGGGTTCCGTTGCTGGTGCGCTATGAAGATGCGTTTTATCCGCTTCTACCGCTGCGCGTGGCCTGTGATTATCTTCAGGTGCCGCCACAAAACATAATTATCAAACCCGGCCGAGCGATTATCTTGAAAGATGCCAAACAGCCGGGGGCTGAATCCCGTGATATTACCATACCGATTGATTCCCGGGGGAATATGATTGTTAATTTTATCGGTCCATGGGAGCGCATGGATCATTACAACTTTGCAGATATTTTGCGCGCCTCCGATGATCGGGATGAATTGGAAATCTGGGCTGATGAACTGAAAGGTAAAATTGTCGTAATTTCGGATGTCTCCACCGGATCGACGGATGTCGGTCCGGTGCCAACCGACACCAATTACCCCTTAAGCGGGGTGCATGCCAATGTCATTCACAACATTCTGAATGAATCTTTTCTCAAATCGCTTTCGGATCGGGCCATGCTGATTGTCGAGGCGCTGCTGCTGGCAGGACTATTTTTACTGTCCATTCGGTTTTCTTCGCTGGCGTTTTCTTTGGGCACGGTTTTGCTGGCCGGTACTTATATTTTTGCCGTACTGGCGAGTTTTTTTTATGGCCAGGTTATTTTAAATATCGTTCGACCGTTGCTGATGATTGGCTTTGCCATGATTGCCATCTTGGTTTACCGGTATGTGCTGGAAGAAAAGGAAAAGATGGAAAGTTTGCGCCAGCGGGACTTTATTCGCGACACCTTTGGCCGCTATTTGAGCAATGAAGTCGTCGAAGCGCTTTTGGGTTCTCCCGAAGGTCTGAAAATGAGTGGTGAAAACCGCGAGGTGACTTTTTTGGTGTCCGATCTAAGGGGATTTACCGCCCTGACATCCAGACTTTCTCCCCACCAGGTGATTGAAATCATGAACCGTTATTTTGAGCAGATGGTGGATATTATCGCTCGCTATCAGGGAACCGTGAATGAATTTATGGGAGATGGCGTCTTAGCGTTTTTCGGTGCACCTTTAAACGCCGAAGACGATCCCGAGCGGGCGGTGGCCTGTGCGATTGAGATGCAGAATGCACTGATGGTGGTTAATGCCGAGCAGCGTCGACTCAGGCTGCCGGAGCTGGCAATGGGGATCGGCATCAATACCGGTGAGGTCGTCGTGGGCAATATCGGTTCGGAACGGCGCGCCTCATATGGTGCCGTCGGCACGCCGATTAACGCGGCCTATCGCATCGAATCGTTTACCGTAGGCGGACAGATCCTTATCAGCCCCACGACCCGCGATCGTATCCGGGCGGAGCTGAAAATCGAGGGCACCAAAGAGGTTAAATTCAAAGGTCTCGATGCGCCGGTGACCCTTTATGACATCGCCGGCATTGGAGAACCGTATCAGGTCTTTTTACCGGAAAAAAAGACGGCTCCGTTGGTTCGCTTAAAGGCACCGCTTGCGATCCTGTGTTTTCTGCTGGAAGGTAAGACCGTTTCCGACGCAGCCATTGAGGGCCGCATTACACACATTGGGGGAAATTCAGCCGAAGCGATATTAGACCAAAAGTTGCCCGGCGACAGCAATCTAAGGATTGTGCTGGCAACACCTGAAACCAAGGGGCTTTCCGAATTGTATGCCAAAGTGTTGGCGGACGACAAATGGGATGGTTTTGCTTCCGGTCACCGCGCACGGCTGCAATTTACGTCAATGCCTGAGGATACGAAAGATTTTCTGGCGAAAAGACCGGTGATTTGAATTTATGCGACCCGGTAAAGGTTATTGATGTATTCCACTGCAAAATCTTTTGCCATGCCTCTGTCGGGCATTGTGTTAAGCATGGCATACATGGCGGCCTGCTCCGAAAGGTCGTTGCTGTCTGCCCGGGGAACTTCAGGGAGAACCCGCTGCAAATCATCGAGGAATTTGTCGGCAACCGCAAAATGAACCGGTGAGACCGTCATATGGAGGCTGGGCGGCAATTGCTGTGCTTCGATGTGCCAGCCGCGTGTTGCCATTTTGCTGGCAAGCTCATAAATATTGAGTTCCTTGCCGGAAAAGGCGAAAACGGTTGCATCCGGGCGGCCCAGAACATAGAGCTGCGGAATGGCATCGATGCCTGAAATGAGGGTTTCGGTGGCGGCTTTTGCCTTTTGGGCCAGCGCTACAAAACCCTCTTCGCCAAGGTAATGAAACGCCGCCCAGGCCGCCGCGAGCATGCCGCCGGGGCGACCGCCAGCCAGACAGGGTGTGGCATACACTCCGCCGGGCCAATCCGCATAGGCGAATATCTGAAATTTACGCAGGTCCCGGTTGCGGTACATGACTGCCGAAACGCCTTTGGGCGTGTAGGCGTATTTATGAATGTCGGCTGACAGGGACGATACCCCCGGAATGCTGAAATCGTAAGCCGGAATGTCATACTCCAGGCGTTTTAAAAACGGCAGCATCAGCCCCCCCAGGCAGGCATCCACGTGCAGCCAGATCTTTTTTTCCAGCGCAAGCGCTGCTATTTCTTCTACGGGGTCCACCACTCCATGCGGATATGTAACCGCGGTGGCCCCCAAAATGATGGTGTTCTTCGTGATGGCGTCCTTAAGAGCGGCCACATCGGCACGCAGATCGTCTCTGATCGGCGTCATAACAATTTTTATCCCCAGATAATGAGCTGCCTTATTCCAGGCCGGGTGTGCGCTCACCGGTACGACCATTTCAGGCCGCCTGATATTCGGGTGCCTTTCCCGTGCCCAATCCCGCGCGGCTTTGAGCGCCATGAATATGCTTTCGGTGCCGCCGGTCGTCAAGTTTCCCACGGTTTCATCATCGCCGCCGCTCAAACCGGCGACAATGGAAACCACTTCGGATTCCAGCCTGACCAGACTCGGAAACGCCGCCGGGTTCAGCCCGTTTTCGATCAGGAAAAGGCAATGGGCTTCTTTTAAGACGTCTTCAAGATCTGTTCCGGTTTCATAGATCAAACCAAAAAGCTGGCCGTTCTGCCATTTGACGTCATCAGACTTAAAGGACTTCAGGGTGTTCAATACATCTTCTCTGGCCATGCCCTTCGGGGGCATCGATATCTGACCCATTCTCCTTCCTCCGTCTTATCGCTTTATGGCCACGGACCCACACAGACGAACACAGACAGTCTATATTGTCGAAAAGGTCTTTCAGCCGAATAATCAGTGTATTTCTGTGTGTGTCTGAGGCTAATTTAAAACTTGGGCGGCCCCCACATTTTAAGCAAGCGGATCAGCATAAGACAAA
>JASFGN010000171.1:0-6503 GCA_050123735.1 Desulfobacterales bacterium
CTTAAAGGCGGTGCCTTTGTGCTGGAGAAAGGCTTCGAGCTCAATGACCAGAAGTATCTGATGCAGGGCTGGGAAATGATCAAAGGCAACGTCGATAAAATCACGAACCTGTCCCTGGATTTGCTCAATTACGCCAAAGCGACCGATTTGCATATTCAGGCCTGTGACCCCCTAAAGCCGGCTCAGGAGGTTATTGACCTGATGCGCCCGCGGGCTCAGGAACTGGGAATCGAGCTCACCAGCGATTTTTCAAATGACCTGCAGGACTGTCATTTTGATCCGGATCTCATTTGCCGCTGTCTGCTGAATCTGGTGACCAATGCCTTCGATGCCTGCCGCAATGCGGATCCGGACGGGCCGGATAAAACCGTAACGGTCCGTGCCCAAAAAATTCGCGGCTGGGGGATAGAATATCAGGTGCTGGATAACGGTTGCGGCATGAATGCAAAAACCAAACAGAAGTTATTCAAACACTTTTTTTCGACCAAAGGCTCGGAGGGGACGGGCATCGGGCTGATGATCAGCAAGAAAATAATCGATGCGCACAACGGCGTGATCAAGGTTGAGTCTCAAGAAAATGCCGGTTCCAAATTTATCATCAAACTCCCGAAGATGCCAAATGGATGACATTCTCGTACACTACCGCCAGCTCGGCCTCATTTTCGACACCTTTTCCATGGGGGTGATGATCGTCGCTGCGGATCGTAAAATCATTTCTTTGAATCACTCGGCCGAAATCATCACCGGGCACAATGAATCGGATTTGCGCGGCAAATACTGCAGCCAGGTATTGCTCGAGCCGCTGTGTGGCGGTGAATGCCAGTACCTAAATGCAATCGAAAGTGATCGTCAGGCCGGCAGTGTCAATTTTGAGATCAGTGATCGCAATAAAGGAAAACAAACGATTACCCGCATCGTATCCCCGATCTACGGGCCGGATCGGAGACCGCTGGGATGTATCGAGGTTTTTCAGGATCACACCGTTTTCAGAGATCTGCTCGAACGCGTCAGACACGATGACCGGCGTTTGAAAATCATTCTGGACAACCTCGATATCGGTGTGCTGACAGTTGATCGGGGTGGGCATATCACCTTTTTCAATAACCGGGCTGAAACCATTACCGGATTTAATCGGGGCGATGTCCTGGGCAAATCCTGCAGCGTGATATTTGGTAAAACAACCTCGCACCACATGTTGCTGTTCGAGGAAACCATTGCTGATGGGCGGGCACGCTCAACCAGTGAAGGAGAAATCAGGACCCGTGATGGTCAGGCCATCCCCATACGGGCCAATTATATGGCGCTTAAAAATGAAGACGGCCGTATCGTCGGCGGTCTGGCGACCATTTCGGACTTGTCTTTGAAGTATCAATTCAACAGTGAAATCCGGGGTCGTTATACCTTTTATGATATGGTCGGCAAGGATCCGGCCATGCAAAAAATTTTTGAAATTGTACCGGTTGTGGCTGCAACCGATGCCACCGTTCTGATCGAGGGGCCGACGGGCACCGGCAAAGATATTCTGGCCAAGGTCATCCACAGTGCCGGCAAGCGTTCGAAAAAACCGCTGGTCAAGGTAAACTGCGCGGCCCTGCCGGATAATTTGCTCGAATCCGAGATGTTTGGTTATGTGAAGGGCGCTTTTACCGGAGCGGAAAAAGACAAGCCGGGGCGATTTCAAGATGCCGACGGAGGGACCATCTTTCTGGATGAAATCGGCGACCTGCCGTTATCGCTGCAGGCCAAGCTGTTGAGAGTTTTGGAAGATCAGGAGTTTTATCCGCTGGGCAGTCGCAAAACCACCCGTGTGGATGTTCGCATCATTTCAGCCACCAACCAGAACCTGGAGCAACAGGTAAGGGATAAACGCTTTCGCGAAGATCTTTTTTACCGGCTCAATGTGATGCGGCTGGAGCTGCCCGCCCTAAAGGATCGCAAGGGGGATATTCCCCTGTTGATCTCCCATATTTTAAAGCGCCTGTGCGCAACCCGCGATACATCCGTTGAAAAAATTTCCAACGATGCAATGGAAGTGCTTTTAAACCATGATTACCCCGGAAACGTCAGAGAACTGGAAAACATCATCGAACATGCCCTGATTGTCTGTCAGGATAAAATCATTGAACGCAATCATCTACCCCTCTCACTTCAGGGCGGGCTTCCATCCCGCCGGCCCGCCCGGGAACTGCCGTCGTTTAATAAAGAAATTGAATACAGTGAAAAAACTCTGATTTTAGAAGCGCTCAAAAAACACAACTGGAATAAAGGCAAAACCGCAGCATCACTCGATATGAACCGTTCGACCCTGTGGCGCAAGATGAAAAAATACCAAATTTCCGCTTAGTCCCCGTTTTGGGCCGGCTGTGGTTCCGGCGACATCCCATCCGTTCCCCTGAAGAAAATCTTTTAGATGGTGCCTGCAAAGCGAATTGACACACCCGGTTGGTGCAATTTGATGCATTTATATTGCATTTTGTTGCGTTAATTTTAAACGATGGGCATGCCACTCGAAATAAAGATATAACTATTTGATAGTTATGTAAAAATATATATTTGCCAATTTAATGTCCATTTAATAAAATTTTTTTATTCAGATTTTTATCGATAAATGTTGCAATAACGCAACATTTTCATTTTACTGCTTTTTCAGCCAGTTAAAATATAACCAATTGAAATAATATATATAAATTTATATTTCGACTTTATACGGCCTGTTGGCACGTTTGCTGCTCTAAGTATGGATAAGCCGTCCTCAAGGCGACCTGCGGCGCGACAGACCGATGCTACTGACTGCCCCGGAAAGAATGCCATGAACGCTGTCACATTAAAACCCGATGGTGCCATTATCCTCAGCAATCAAACCGTGAACACTGTGCGGCTGGATCTGCTTGGCTACCAGATCATACTCGAGCAAGTCTACAACCTGAGAAGCTTTTTTAAGATGCTCGATCGATATGCGCTATTCGCAAAGCTCAATGCCTTTTTCCCTTCTTATACCGACCAGGTTCAGAGCTGCCCGTCGCACGGATGCAACAGCGGTTTGTTCGATTATCTGGAATTTGGCAAAACCGTCGAGATGATCGGGGTTCCGGATAAACGCCTGGAGATTTACAATGCGCTTTCCGGCGTCTACGCCGGCGAGACTTCCGAGATTAAGTCCATGCACCTGGCGAATTTGCTGGACGTGCCGCTCAAGCTCGGAAAGCTAAAGCACATTGTTTTCGGGGACCGTGTCGATATTTTCGAATTTGATACGGTCTACACGCTGTTTGAATTTATCGATGGGATTGCATGGCAACTCAGTTTCCATGCCACCCCGGAACACTGCGAGCTAAGGAGGTAAGTAAATGTTTAAAAAAATACTTTTTGCCACAACAGCTTCGCCGGCCTGTGACAATGCTGCCAAGGTGGCCTTCGATCTTGAAATGAAGTGGGATGCAAAACTCTATGTATTTCATGTATTGGGAATCCCCAGTCGCGGCTACAGCCCGTTCGTAACGGATGTCAGAACCGGTGAAATTATGGAGCCGGACCCGGATTATATCGAGTGGGTCAAGGAAGAGATGAAAAATACGTATGAGACCCTGCTGGCCGACAGCCCCAACACCGTCATTGATGCAGCGGTGGGCGTGCCCTCCCGGGAAATCTTAAGGAAAGCCCGCCAGGAGGACATTGATATGATCATCATGGGGTCGCATACCCGGCAGGAAGATGTCGGTGCGACGCGCTATCGCAGCATCGTTGGCAGCACAATGCAGAAAGTAGCCAAATCCGCCCGCTGCCCGGTGGTCATCATCAGTCGGCCCTGTACCACCTGCTGGAAATTGTTTTCCAATATTGTGTTTGGAACCGATTTTTCCAAGGCCGCCGACTATGCCTATAAGTGGGCATTTGGTCTGGCGCGCGAAGTGGGTGCCAAGCTGCACCTCTTTCATGCCTGCGAAATCAATTCCGGTCCCGCCGGCGCAATCATGGATCAGGCCGAGATTGAAAGGCAAATTGAAGCCGCCAGAAAAAAAATTGAAAAGCGTTACGTTGCCAAAATGGATGGGTATGACAACTATAGCATCGAAGTCCGCGAAGGAATTCCGTATGTTGAGATCTTAAAATTTGCCCGTGAAAAGACCGGCGATCTGATCGTTATGGCCCACCATGCCCGGGAAATTGATCCTGAAAAGGCGGAACTCGGCAGTACGGTTGAGCAGGTTGTACTGCGTTCTGCCTGCCCGGTGGCCAGCGTCAATCATCCCGACAAAGTCGCCCATCTATAAGGGACGATGCCCGCAATGGCAGTTTTAGAGATGGAGTTCATATATGAAAAAGAAAACGGTTCTCATCGTAGAAGATGAATTGGATATGAGAATCTTCATATCGACCCTGCTGGAAACCAGCGGATACCAGCCGGTGGTCACCAGAGATGGCACCGAGGGCATGCTCAAAGCCAAAGATGTAAGCCCGGATCTGATCATCCTTGATGTCATGATGCCCGGCGAAGGCGGCGTACAGATGTATCGGCAGCTGAAAACCGATAAGAATTTGTGTGACATACCGGTTATCATGCTGTCAGCTGTGGCTCAAAAAACCTTCGCGCATTACCTCAACATGGTCAACGCGCGTCTGGAGGATCCCATTCCGGATCCGGACGCCTACATTGAAAAACCACCGGAAGCAGAAGAATTGCTGAAAGTGACAACCGCCCTGATCGGTTAGCGGCACCGGTTTCATAAAAAGGTGTCGCCAAATGACCGATTCAGCGGGATCATCAACGCAAGCCAAACCATGCAAACGGGAGTTGTCCAAATGCTTACACGAATCGAGTGGGATTGGGAAACAGGCAGCAGACAAATTGCCGATATCCGCCAGTGGGCAAATCAGTACAACTGGGTAGAGGAGCCTTGTGTCAGCCCGAATGGTGAAACCATAGCCGCCATCGTCAACCTGGCAGAGGGCGAATTTAATGTCTGTGTGAACGGTGAAACCTGGGAGACGGTATTTGACAAGATCTGGTATCTGCGCTTTGCGCCCGATGGCCGTCTGGCGGCTTTTGTGTCAGAAATGGGTGAATGGACCGTGGCGGTGGACGGCCGGCCCTGGGACCACAAATTCGGCTATGCGTGGGACATGCAGTTTAGCCCGGACGGGAAAAACATCGCGATCGCCGTTCAGCAGGATATGACCTATGCCATGGCGCTCAATGATGTTGTCTGGGAGGAAACGTTTTCCAATATGACCAACCCCACGCTCAGTCCGGATGGATCCCGCACCGCAGCCGTTGTGCAGGTGGGTGAATTTGGCGAAGGCGAGATTCACAAATTTCAGGAAGGCGCGTTTACGATGGCCCTGGACGGCAAAATCTGGGACGCGACCTTCGTCAATGTCTGGAAATCAGCCATCAGCGCCGACGGTCAGAAGGTGGCGGCAGAGGTGCGCTTAAACCTGTATGATTACACCATCGCTGTGAATGGAACTCCCTGGCCGCAAACCTATGATTGTGTCTGGGAACCGATTTTTCATCCGCAAAACAGTGCCGTCATCGCCCCGGTCAGGTCCGGTGGCAAGTGGCAGCTGGCACGGGATGGACAGATCATCTGGGATCAAAAATTTGTGCAGCTCTGGCACCAGATGGCCAGTCCCGACGGCAGCGCGCTTGCAGCCATTGTGGCCCCCAAATTCGGCCGCTGGACCGTAGCCGTAAATGGCCGTCCCTGGCCGGTTTCCTTTAAAGATCTGGTCACCGATGCCGTTTTCAGCCCGGATGGCAAACGGGTTGCCGCGGCTGCCAAAAGTGATGGGCACTGGCGGATTGCTGTTGATGGTGTCGCCTGGCAGAATACATTTGATCGGGTCTGGCAGCCGGTCTTCAGCCCCGCGGGCGAGCGGGTTGCCGCCAAAGTCGAAAGAAATGGGAAATACAGTCTTGCGGTCAATGATCGCATCTGGGATCAAGCATTCGATGTCATCTGGGATCCCATCTTTAGTCCCGAAGGCGATAAAATAATGCTGCGCACTTTACAGGACGGTATCTATACGCGCAGGGTCTTATCGGTCGAAGAGATTTTACACTAAAAGGGGGTGTGATGCACACGTTATACAATTTTGTGAGCGGTCCGTTGGCCTGGGTGGCATTTATCCTTTTTATCGGCGGCTGCCTTTACCGGCTAATCAGCCTGATGATCCTGGTTCACCGCAAAGAAAAATTTATTTACTCCTACATGAGCCTGAAATACAGTCTGCGCTCCATTTTTCGCTGGAGCACGCCCTTTGCCACCGAAAATATGAGAAGACATCCGGTTTTGACGATTGTGGCATTTGCCTTCCATCTTTGCCTGATACTGACTCCCATTTTTCTGCTGGCCCATGTCACCCTTATCGAAGAAGCCTGGAACCTGAGCTGGTGGACGCTGCCCGAGGGCATGGCTGAAATCATGACGTTGATTGTGATTGCCGCCTGCGTGTTTTTCCTGGTGCGGCGTCTGGTGAATCCGGAAGTAAAATATGTTACC
>JASFGN010000172.1:0-6461 GCA_050123735.1 Desulfobacterales bacterium
CGGGATTCGCTTTATAGCGATTGTCAAAAAAACATTCCGTTTGCGGAAGGTTTTTTTGCTACAAGCGCTTATGCCGCCATCCTTTTAATCGGAACGGTTTTATGACAAGCGGTATAATGCCTGTCAGGGTTGAAAACCAAATGGATAGAATTAATATCGGTAAAATTTTTAAAGACTTGAAACTTAAAACCCTAATTTTAGGCAAACCCCAAATCGGATCGTTTTAATATTCAGCTCAGCATTCATCAACGCCCCACACGGAATCATCCCAAAAATTGCAGGCCGGAATGACTCCCGAATGTCAAAACCGTGACTCCGGAAAAATTTTCTCAGCAATCAGAAACCCGGCCTCAAACCTGCGATCATATAACCTGTTGATATAAATAAAATATTTAACAATACAACCTGAGACCGGTTTTGGTACAAATCTTGCTTCAATGAGCATAACCGATAAATAAATAGTAAATATAGGAGGTTTCGACATGTTGAATAGATGGATTCTCGTTGCTGTTTTCGGACTGTTCTTGATCAGCTGCGCCACCATGCCCGCCAACGGGCCCCATCAGCCGCAAGAAGTTGTGGTCAAAGTCCAGGCGGCTGATCCGACCAACGTAAACGTCAGCCACAACGCCAATGCTGAGCGCATCAACAAATCCATGGAAGTTCCCAATCAGGAAGGACACCTTTCACAGCTGTCTTTTATTTCCAAAGACAAAGCCTTTGTTAAGATTTTTTCCGGCCTGTCGGTATCGGATGTGACCCGCCTGTGGAACGATCTGTGTGTACTGGAAAACAACACCAATATCCGGGACGTCAATTTGTTTATTAACTCACCCGGCGGGGACGCTTTCTCAGGACTGGCGCTGGCCGATCAGATCGAACGTGCCCGTCGCAAGGGATTCCGTATAACCGCCCATGCATCCGGTATCATTGCCAGTGCTGCCGTACCGGTTTTTGCGGTTTGCAATCAGCGCTATGCCGCCCCCGGTACCATTTTTATGGTGCATGAAGCGGCTTTGTGGAAGTGGCCGGGACGCGAGACCGCATCGGATATCCGCTCTCAAAATGAATTGATGAGTCTTTTGCGCGAGCGATATATTGGCAAGCTGACCGCCAATACCAAATTAGATAAGGACAAGTGGGAAGAGCTGGAAAAGAAAACGACCTGGTTTAGCGTGGAAAAAGCACTGGATTGGGGTCTGGTCGATAAGATCGAATAGTCCATCGATGGCACCCCCCCGAAATGGCAATTACAGCCGGCGCTGGAGATAAAAATTGCTCGCCCAAATTCAAATGGCCCGCTTAACGTGTACGGCTCTGATCGAGAGCCGGGCTATTCCGGTTACCGTCGCTGCTTGGCCGCGTATGGTGTCGGAAAGGCCTATAGCCGGAAAAAATAAACGCAATAAATTGTCTCCAGTTGGTAACGTGAACGATTATTGTCGAAACCAACAGCATTCCTGACACGGCATCGCTTGGCGCCCGAAGAGAGAGGCCTCCAAGGCCTCTCTCTTATTTTTTTCCGATTGAGCCGACTAGTGGTGTTGCGGATACTGCCGTAAAAATTGATCCACCAGATAGTCGCGGATGCGCTTGCGGGCCTCTTCGGTTAAATCCTCAAATTCAAGGCCTACCTGCAGTAAATTGTGGTCTTGATCCGATTTGCGGGCCCAATCCACCCGCCCGCTGATCCAATTCGACATCTCTGTAACCAGATTCGCTCGACAGGGAATCAACGAATTAATATCGATGCCGATTTTTTGACCAGCAGCGGATAATGCTTCAAACAGCGCCTCTTTTTCGTGATCAATCTCCAGACAGAGTCCGCCTTGGCTGATATTTCTGGTTGTTGCCGTGTAAATTGGACCGCTCGGATTTCCCGGAATTTTAAACCGCACCGGTAGCGAATTATCCAGTCGAACATAGGCTCTGCGTTCCGTGCCGTTAAATGGTTTACTGGTCATTTCCACTCTCCTTGTCACATCTGTATGGGCACCACAAGGTTCCCGTTCCTGTCAGGCATGAGCAGCGCAATGGCAAATCTTCTCAAGCGCTAGTACACAGCATATTCGCGTTATATCGATTCGGGCATCATCAGACGCATCCGTAAAATTGTATCGGCTAAAATGTTTATAATCTTCAGTTGAATTTATGCTGCCGGCTGGCCAACAGGGCAAAGGCGCATAAGGCCTATTTTTGGAATTGCATTTTCATCAGCATGATGCGGTAGGTGGCCGTTTTAGAGCGCAGGGTTTTTTTGGAAACGGTAATATCGAAATCGGCATGAAAAAAATCAAAAAGATTCTGGCCGCTTTTTCTGATTTCCCAGGCCAGAAGGATTTCGCCTTCGGGCTTCAAATGGGTTTTAAAGAGTTGCAGCAGCGCATCAAGATACACCTTCTTGTACGCCACTTCAGACCCGACGATACAATCAAAGCGGGTCTTCAGCTTTGGCTGCATCCAGTCCAGATGTATAATCGGAAGATCAGGACAATTATTCCGGTGGGCATTGGCCCGGGCAAAATTTAATGCATCCGGATTATATTCGGATAGCGTAATGCGATGACCGGCGGTCGCCGCGACAATGCTGACCAAACCGACGCCGCCGCCGATTTCTAAAAACTGCTTGTTGGGATCAACCGGCATTTCAGCAAGATATGTCGACAGAACCCATGAAGCGCGCCAGATTTTAGCCCACAGCGGAAAATCATGGAAGAGATCATGCGGGTTGATGAACCGGAACAGATATTTGGGCAACAGAAGGCTAAATTTGGTATCGTTAACCACAATATCATTGGTTTCCGTTTCGTATGTTTTATAAAATTCTTCGATTGAAAACATTGAATCATCTCTTTCCGCTGATCATTTTATTCAATTAGAAGCTCAAAAATAGGATTTTGGTTCAAGATTGCGGCGTAGCCGAGTTTTAAACCGGAGGCATACTGATGTATGTCGAGGATTTAAAACGAGGCGCCAACAAAGATATTGGGCCAAAAGACATTTTTGAGATTCTAGATGCCTCTGTCGATTACGGTCGTTTCACTATCACAGATAGATGCGCCTGTAAAATTAGGTTGTATCCGGTGGTGAAGACCCTTATATTAACCGCTGGTCTGTTAACATCTGTTCAGGAGCCCATATCGTGCCGACCTATTATGTCGATGGACAATTTGTTCCAGCGTCCGAAGCTGTCATCCCGGTTGACGACCTTGCGATTATGCGGGGATTCGGTGTTTTTGATCTGTTGCGCACGCTCAAAGGCCGGCCGCTGTTTCTCAAGGAGCATATCCGGCGACTGGAGGATTCCGGCCGGCGCATCGGTATCCAATTGCCATGGTCTCATCAGGAGTTAATCGACATTGTCCTTGACACCCTGCATCGCAATTCCTTTCAAGAGTCCAACATTCGAATTGTGGTCACCGGTGGCTCGAGCCCGGACTTTATCACACCTCAGGGCAAGCCGCGTCTGCTGGTGCTCGTCACCCGGGCGCCCGTGCTGCCTGAAGCGTGGTACACCGACGGTGTCAGGATTATTACCTTTTTCTCAGAAAGAAGCATCCCGGGTGCCAAAAGCATCGATTATGTAGCCGCCACCATCGCCCTCAAACAGGCAAAAGGGCAAGGCGCCATTGAGGCCGTCTATGTGGATCACAGGGGGCGCGTTCTGGAAGGCACAACGAGTAATATTTTTGCGCTCATCGACAGCAAGCTGGTCACACCGGGCACCGGTATTTTAAGTGGCGTTACCCGCAAGGCGGTTTTGGACCTGGCCGCAAAGACGCTTCCCGTCGATATCCGCGACCTGAGGCTGGACGAACTGACATCAGCAGATGAAGTGTTTATCACCGGAACAAACAAGATGATCGTTCCGGTCGTTCAGGTCGATCGCAGCCCCATTGGTGATGGCCGCCCCGGTCGGGTCACCCAAACCCTGATGCGGGCCCTGAGCAAACAAATCGACGAACATTACCAAAAACAAAACAAATAAAATCAAATTTTTCCCGGGAAGCAAGATATATGATTATGGTATACCTTGCATGAAAATGAAAGCGAGGTTAAGATAAGATCTGCTCCGAGAAATTAGAGCAAATTTTATAAGCGCACAACAAAGTGCTTGTTAGAAACAAAGGAGGCGCAGTATGTCGCTTATTGACACCTATGATTTGATCATCATCGGCGGCGGCCCCGGGGGCTTGACAGCCGGTATCTATGCTATGCGCGCTGCTTTAAAAACGGTGCTCATCGAATTGGGTGTGCCCGGCGGCCAGATGAACAACTCCGATTCGGTGGAAAACTGGCCGGGTGATGAGCATATCGGTGGTTCCGAGCTGGGCGTCAAGTTTCACCAGCATGCCCTATCTTATGGACTGGAGATCATTTCTCAAGAAGTCGTGGACCTTGAGCCCGGTCTCGACATTCACACCGTTAAGCTTGCTAACGGCGATCAGCTGCGCGCCCATGCGGTTATTCTGGCAACCGGCGGCAGCCCGCGCAAACTCAATATCCCCGGTGAAGATGAACATTACGGCAAGGGGGTCTCCTATTGTGCGGTGTGCGACGGTTTTTTCTTCAGGGACAAAACCGTCGTGGTGGTCGGCGGGGGGGACACGGCCGCAGAAGAATCTCTCTATCTGGCCAAGCTGGCCAAACAGGTCTATCTGGTTCACAGGCGGGATGCATTAAGGGCCAGCGCGCTTTTGCAGCAACGGGTCAAAGCCGAATGCAAAATCGAAATCCTGTGGAACACAGTGGCGACCGCCATCAAGGCGAATGAAAACGGGGTGTACGCCGTGGATTTGCAAAACACCCAAACAGCCGAAAAAAGCAATCTGGCGACCGACGGGGTGTTTATTTTCATCGGATTTGAACCCAACAACAGGCTGGTGCCGGCCGGAACGAAAATGAATGCCGACGGCTACGTGGTCACCAATGAAAAGTGCGAAACCAATGCCCCTGGAATCTATGTCATCGGTGACCTCAGAGAAAAAGCCTATCGTCAAATCGTTATCTCGGCTTCCGACGGCGCCACAGCTGCGCTGTCTGCCGCGCACTTCGTCGAAACGCGAAAATCGGCGGAGGCCTGCGAGTTGCCAGAGGCGCTCCAAAGCGAATAGCAGCAGGGATGAAAAGCTGCATGTGCTTCGCGGTAAATCTTATTCAGGTCATCATTGAATTTTTTTATTCATCACAAAGCGCACGAACCCGCCCGCCTCGCCTTGCGGTCTCGCATGGCGGGCGTGGGAAGTACGAAGATACACATAAAAAATTTTTTGCTGGTTCCTTCGTGTCCTTCGTGAGCTTCGTGGTAAAATCTAAACTGCAGTCAATGCTTTCATTCCAAAGTCTAGATGGGCATGTTCGGCATGATGCGTTTTTTGATGAAATTTACAATTTTAACGATCATGCTGTTGGGCTTGCCGCTGCTGGGGATATGGGCGGCCGGTTACCCGGTTTTAGATTATCTGGAATTTCCACCCCAGACGCGCTACGTGCGCCATGCGCCTTTTTCCGGATTGGCATTCGTCGTTTACAGCTTTCTGATCGCCGCTTGCACGATACCGCTTATAATTCGTGCCTTTAAAACACCCCCTCAAAATCGATCCATCACCCGAAAGTCTGCACGTCCATTTCCCGCATGGGGGTGGCTCGGCCTGATTCTTGGAGTTGTTGCCTGGATTCTGGCCTGGACGCGTTTCAGCTGGTTTACGCCGATCCAGCCGCACACCTTCACGCCCCTGTGGGTTGCATTTATTGTGGTCATCAACGCTTTTGGGTATGGGCAAAGCGGGTATTGCATGTTGCTTTGCCGTCCGCTTTTCTTTCTATTGCTTTTTCCGATCAGTGCGGCCTTCTGGTGGTTTTTTGAATACCTGAATCGTTTTGTTCAAAACTGGTACTATATCGGGCCTGAATTGAGTGCCATGGAATATTTCTGGTACGCTACTCTGCCCTTTGCAACGGTGTTGCCGGCGGTTCTGGGTGTGCGCGACATATTAATATCGACCCGCTGGCTGCAGCAAAGATTCGATTATTTTTTGCCGCTACGGTTGCGGCACCCGAAAACCATTGCCGCCCTGATCCTATCATTGTCCGCCGGCGGGCTGGCCGGTATCGGCATATGGCCGAATCTCCTTTTCCCGCTGCTCTGGGTTTCCCCTTTACTGATCATTGTCAGTCTCCAAACCCTGATGGGCGAGCAACATCTGTTATCCCATCTAACGGCGGGCAACTGGACGCCGCTCGTGGCCGCCGCCCTGGCGGCGCTTATCTGCGGGTTTTTTTGGGAGATGTGGAATGTGTTTAGCCTGGCCAAATGGAAATACAGCATCCCCCTTGTGCACCGCTATGCAATATTTGAGATGCCGCTGCTCGGTTATGCCGGTTATCTGCCTTTTGGCCTGCAGTGTGCGGTCGTCGGCAGTTTGTTGGATGGCCGTGCGCCAGCTGCCGCACCAAAAGGG
>JASFGN010000173.1:0-6460 GCA_050123735.1 Desulfobacterales bacterium
ATCATAATGGCAGTTAAAACCGGACCCATCTCCCGGATCAACGACAGCGCAACGGCTGTGCCCAGCACCCCCACCGAGCCGAATTTCACCAGCACATGGTACAGCTGCAGGCCCAGCACCATGCCGGTAAAAAATCCCACCAGCATAACGATCTGGGCGGATTTGGCACCGATGAAATAAATCTGCTGGATGATGGCGGAAAACTGCTTGGGATTGAAAATGAGTATAAAAGCGCGGAAAAAAAAGATCGCTATAGCGCCCAGGTTACCGTTGATCCGGATGGCACGGGCACCAAAGGGATGAAAAAGCCAGGTAAACGGATTACCCGGTTTTGGTAAGGCGACCTCGTCTGATGGATCTTGAGCGCTTAAATTTTCTGCAGCCATAGGAATGGTTCCCCCCCTTCCTAAAACGAAAGATAAGATCCGATAACCGGAATTGCTTTTCAGGGTATGCAGATTCAGTTATTAATTCAACTTCTTTCAGTATCCTGTCCTTTTATCATAATAATGATCCAGTGCAAGGGTAAAATGCAATTAACCTAAATTTAACTTTGCAAAATCGAGACCGCTAAATGTCAGGGAAAAGACATCGGAATTCTAGATCCAATCTTATCTTTGTTGTTTTTAAACGATAATTGGATGCCTGTGCACTCAATTAAGGATAAACAAATGGCGTTTAGGGTAAAATTGGACCTAAAAATGGTTCTTCTGCGTTGAGGTGTCTCTGTGAGTATTTATTGACAAAGACTCAGGAATAGTTACAAATTGATAAGTATTTTCAACCGGATATTCATCCGACCGCACCTCAACCTTGGATAGATAAAGGAAGCATCATGGCAGACCGTCTCTACATCGCGGCAATGGAGCCAGGAAGCGGCAAGTCAGTTGTCGCTCTCGGCATCATGGAGATGCTCTCGCGCAGAATCCGCCGGCTGGGCTATTTTAGACCTGTGGTACCTTCCGCAAATGCGCCGGACAGCAATATTCGGCTGATTAAAGCGCGCTATCAATTGGAGCCAGGTTACGAGGAGATGTTTGCCTTCACCCACGAAGATGCACGCAATCTGGCCGCGGACGGCAAGACGCAAACACTTTTAAAAACCATTCTAAAAAAATTCAGTGATTTAAAACGGCAATGCAATTTTGTGCTGTGCGAGGGCACAGATTTCACCGACGTTGCATCCGCCTTTGAGTTTGAGTTTAATGCCGATGTGGCCAACAATCTGGGATGCGGAATACTGGCGCTGATCAACGGCCGTAAAAAATCTCCAGATGAAACCGTAGACGCCATGCAGGTTGCCCGGGAGTCATTTGAAGAAAAAGGGTGCACCGTCGTTGCAACTATCATTAATCGGGTCGAGCCTAAACGGGTCCCGGCAGTAAGGGATCAAATCCAAAAAATAGGGCTGACGGCCGACTCGATTTACATTTTGCCCGAAGAACCCGTTCTGGGAAGGCCAACCGTCGGAGAAATTGCCCGTAATCTGGATGCGCAAATTCTGCAGGGGGACCCCAAAACATTGAACCGCGAAGTGCAGGGTTTAAAAATTGCAGCCATGCATTTGCCACATTATTTGGAGCGCATTGCCGACGGCGATCTGATTATAACTCCCGGCGACCGTGCCGATGTCATTCTGGCAAGCCTGGCCACCACCGTCTCCGAGACGGCGCCCAATATTGCCGGGTTACTGTTAAGCGGAGGCCTGGTGCCGGAAAATCCGGTCCAGCGTTTAATTCAAGGACTCAGGAAATATTCACCCATTCCGGTTATCACTGTCAGCACCGACACCTATGCCACCGCCATGAATGCCAGCGCGGTGCGACCGGCGCTGCACCCTGAAAACGATCGCAAAATCGCTGCGGCCCTCGGTCTTTTCGAAATGCATGTCGATACTCAGCGTCTTGAAGATCGCATCGCGGTGGTGCGCTCCAATCGGATTACGCCGATTATGTTCGAATACGAGCTGATAGAAAAAGCCAAAGTCGATCGCCGCCATATTGTGCTGCCGGAAGGCGCCGAAGAGCGCATTTTGCACGCCGCTGAAATCCTGTTGCGAAGAGGCGTCGCCGACCTCACCCTGCTGGGCAACCCGCAGGCGATCAATACCAAAATCGGGATGCTGGGGCTGACCCTGGAGGGCGTTAAGATCGTCGATCCGCATACATCCGAATATCAAACGGATTTTGCTCAGACCTATTATGAATTGCGCAAGCATAAAGGCATATCGCCGGAAATGGCTGCCGATACGGTTACCGATGTCAATTTTTTCGGCACCCTGATGGTATATAAAAATTTAGCCGACGGCATGGTGTCCGGCTCCATCCACACCACTGCTGAAACAATTTTGCCGGCCTTTCAAATTATTGGCACCCGGCCGGATTTCTCAATTGTTTCCAGCATATTTTTAATGTGCCTGGCCGACCGGGTTCTGGTCTACGGCGATTGTGCAGTAAATCCCGACCCGAATGCAGAGCAACTGGCCGAAATCGCCATTAGTTCTGCTGAAACTGCGGCCATTTATGGCATCGAGCCCCGCATCGCCATGTGCTCCTATTCCACCGGCGAATCCGGTAAAGGCAAAGATGTGGATAAGGTGCGTCAGGCCACCCGCATCGCCCAAGAACGGCGGCCGGATCTAAAAATTGAAGGCCCCATCCAATATGATGCCGCCGTGGATGCGGGCGTGGCCCGCACCAAGATGCCCGACAGCGAAGTCGCCGGCAGGGCCACCGTTTTTATCTTTCCGGATTTAAACACCGGCAACAATCTATACAAGGCCGTGCAGCGTTCCGCCAAAGCGGTGGCCATCGGGCCGGTTCTGCAGGGATTAAAAAAACCGGTCAACGATTTAAGCCGCGGTTGCACCATCCCGGACATCGTCAATACCGTTGCCATCACGGCCATCCAGGCGCAAGCCGTCAAATGAGATTTTGGAATTTGGATCCGCAATCCGAAATAGATAAGGTCGTATTATGAAAATTATGGTGATCAATTCCGGAAGTTCTTCGATCAAATATCGACTGTTTGATATGCGCACCAAAACCGTGCGGGCGTCCGGACTGGTGGAGCAGATCGGCGAGGCTAAGAGCCGGCTCAGCCACCAGACACGCAACACTCAGGGGGATATGGATGAAATCGTCAAAACTGTGGCAGTGGCCGATCATCGTGCAGGATTTGAGCTTATCGGTGCCGCCCTGTCTGAATCCGGCGCCCTTAAAAACACCCAGGAACTGGCCGGCATCGGCCATCGGGTCGTTCACGGCGGCGAAGAATTCAGAAAACCCACCCTGATCAACCAAAACGTTATCGACACCATTCGCCATCTGAGCCCCCTGGCTCCGCTGCACAACCCGGCCAATCTGCTCGGTATTGAAGTCGCCAGGCAAAGTGCGCCCAATGTGCCCCAGGTGGCCGTGTTTGACACGGCTTTTCACCAGTCACTGCCGGAACATGCCTATCGGTATGCCATTCCCCGGGATCTTTATGAAACCCATCAGGTGCGCCGCTATGGATTTCACGGCACCTCTCACGGCTATGTCGCCAGACAGGCTGCTAAAATGTTGGACCGCCCGCTGAACGCATTGAACCTGATCACGCTTCATCTGGGAAACGGTGCCAGTGCAGCCGCCGTCAAAGACGGCCAAAGCATTGATACGTCCATGGGCATGACTCCCCTGGAGGGGCTGATCATGGGGACCCGCTGTGGAGACATTGATCCGGCCATCATCTTTTACCTGAAGAGAAAGACCGGTCTGACCAGAGATGACGTCGAAATATTGCTGAACAGCCGCAGCGGCCTGAAAGGTATCTGCGGGGCAAATGATATGCGTGAGGTTGAAAAATGGGCCGGGGAAGGTGATTTGCGGGCTCAGCTGGCCATTGAAATGTTTTGCTACCGCATCAAAAAATATATCGGTGCCTATTTCGCCGTTCTGGGTCGGCTGGACGCACTGGTTTTTACAGCCGGCATCGGTGAAAAATCGCCATTGGTTCGAGAGCGCGTCTGCCGGGGACTGACCCATCTGGGCATCATTGTTGATCCGCAAAAAAACGATCGCACCGCCAATGAGGCATTTGAGATTCAGGCGAATGACAGTAGCGTCCGCGTCCTGGTCGTGCCCACCAACGAGGAATATGAAATTGCCAAACAAACCGTTGCGTGCATCCGGAGCCTGTCGGAATCCGAATGGACGCTTCAAGGGAGAAAACAATGATCATCGAAGAAAGTATAGATATCCGCGCACCCTTGCCGGTTGTCTGGCGCGTCTTCTCTACGATGGAAGACTGGAAGAGCTGGAACACGGCCATCGAAAATTGCTGCATCGTCTCCGGTGACAGCATGGCCGAAAACACCTGTTTTACCTTTCAAATGCGCCCTTATTACCTGCCGATTAAAGTCATGCCGACCATAACCAAATGCGATCCGGGCAAAGAAGTCATCTGGGAGGGAAGCCGTTTCGGCGTCAGGGCGGTCCACAGCTTTATCTTCGAAGAAAAAGGAGACACGGTCAGGCTGACCAGCAGCGAAACCTTCCGCGGCCCTTTGCTGTGGCTCAGCAAACTTATTTTCATCCCCAAACGTCTTCATGGCCTCACCCGGCAATTGATGCGGGCCATCAAAAAACAAGCCGAAGCCTGTACAGCCGAAGCCGGTTCAAATTGATAAAACATTGCTCATGAACGCTTAACGCAGTCTTCAAATGCGACAGCATCATATAGGTCAATAGAAGAAAGCGATTGCTTTTAGGAGTAAAAGCTTTTAAAAAATCTTTATGCAGATCCGGGGAGAAAACAGCCGTCTTGACCCTGCATTTCCAGGATGAAAATGCCTGTTACCGTTTTTTAGTATAAATTTTCACGATCCATTTCTCAAAATTAGGCGCCCAAAATCAGGGCTTTAGCGAAGGCTTGACGAACGAAACACGGGGCTTATGTTACCTCTATGTATTTGAGCGGAATCCAACGATCTTCTAACATTCTCAAAAAAAATCCCGGTAAACAGCAGCATTTGTCTGAAAACGGCCGTTCAGAAAGGACCGCCAATGAAGCGCATATGGAAAACGGGAAGCGTTCTGCTGTTCGTCGCTCTATCTGCTGCAACACTTTCGGCTGATCCGGCGCTGGCGGCTCAGCCGGCTGCGACTGATGCAGATGCGTTTCCTCCCCGTCTGGATAGTTACAACGATGCCGATCTCGGCGGCATCTGGGCGGTTTTGAAAAATCGTGTCCAGCTGGAGCCCTTCAATTTGGTAGCCACCCTGATCTTTTTTCTGGCCATCGTGCACACGTTTATGACCGGCCGATTCATGGCCATTGCTCACAAATGGGAACACGAGCACGCCGAAAAAATTAAAAACGGCAAGGCACACCGCGATTCGGTCCACCACGGCGCCGAGCTTTTTCATTTTCTGGGTGAAGTCGAAGTGGTCTTCGGCATCTGGGCCATTGCCCTGATTGGTGCCATCATCGGTTTTTACGATTGGCAGACCATGGTGCACTATATCAGCTACACGGTCAATTATACCGAACCGCTGTTTGTGGTGGTGATCATGACCCTGGCGGCAACCCGCCCGATTCTGCGATTGTCGGAAGCCATCATCCGCAAAATCGCCGGCCTGCTGGGCGGCTCACTGACCGCCCAGTGGCTGACCACCCTGACCATCGGGCCCTTCTTGGGGTCATTAATTACCGAACCGGCCGCCATGACGATATCCGCCCTGGTGCTGGCCAGAATTCTGTATGATCTTGAGCCCAGCCAGCGTTTTAAGTATGCCACCCTCGGCTTACTGTTCGTCAATATTTCGGTCGGCGGCACCCTGACGCATTTTGCGGCCCCGCCGGTATTGATGGTGGCCACCCCCTGGAAATGGACCACGGTGCATATGCTCACCCATTTCGGCTGGAAAGCCGAACTGGGCATTCTGCTTTCAAATGCCCTGTATTTTTTGGTGTTCCGCAGGGAGTTGGCCCGGCTGGAGGAAAAATCCATGCTGGTGCGTCTGAAAGATGAAATTCAGCAAAAGTATTTAATCCGCATGGACATGGATGCCCACTTTCAGAAATTTGCGCAGGCCGTCAACGCAGAGCAGGGAACGATGGCTGCCGTTGATCGCAAAATTCAGGAGCTTGCCGACGAAGTCAGGCAGCGGCTCGAGAGACACTACATCCCGCAGCTGGTTGATAAGGGCATCGATGAAGAACTCGTTAAAAAAGCCTTTCAGCAGCGTTTTGAAAGAATCAAGCTGCGGGCCATCCGTCGGGCGCTGCCGGCCCTTTTGCCGGATGACCAGCGCGGTGGGTTTAATGATCCCGATTGGGACCGACGGGACGATCCGGTACCGGCCTGGATTACGATTGTGCATGTGTTTTTTATGGCCTGGACGATTTTAAACGCCCACCATCCCGAGCTGTTCATTCCCGGCCTGCTGTTTTTCCTGGGCTTTGCCGAGGTCACCAA
>JASFGN010000174.1:0-6460 GCA_050123735.1 Desulfobacterales bacterium
GCAGATTAATTTAGGCTTTCTGTGCAATCAGACCTGCCGCCACTGCCATTTGAATGCCGGACCGGGCCGAACAAAAGAAAATATGGACGCACAGACGCTCAAAGCAGTCGTCGCATATGCACAAAAATGCCGCTTTGAAACCGTCGACATTACCGGAGGCGCACCGGAACTCAATCCGCTGCTGCCTGAATTGATCCAGCAAATCGCGCCATGGACGCCGCGAATCATGCTGCGCTCCAACCTGTCGGCGCTGAAGGAGCACATGAACCGCCTGATGGACGTGCTCACATCTCAGCGGGTGGTGATTGTGGCATCATTTCCATCGCTGAACCTTTCCCAGACCGACGCGCAGCGCGGAGAGGGCATTTTCGACGAAAGCATCGCCATGCTCACAGCGCTCAATGCCCGGGGCTACGGTTGTGATGGATCCGGCCTGGAGCTGAACCTGGTCTCCAATCCCACCGGGGCTTTTATGCCACCCAACCAGGAACAAATTGAAAAGCGCTATCATCAAATTCTGGAGCAAAAATGGGGACTGACGTTTAACCGCCTGTTTAATTTTGCCAATGTGCCGCTGGGCCGTTTCAAACGATGGCTGATTCAAACGGGGAATTATGATGCCTACCTGCGGAAACTGGTGACCGCTTTTAACCCCTGTGCGATCGAAGGGCTGATGTGTCGCAGCCAGGTTTCGGTTTCCTGGGATGGTTATCTGTACGACTGTGACTTCAACCTGTCACGGGGTCTTTATATGGGCGGCCGCAAAATCCACGTTTGCGAGATGGCGGGGCCACCTGAACCGGGCAGCCCTATCGTTACGGCCGAACACTGCTATACCTGTGCGGCCGGCTCGGGTTTTACCTGAGGCGGCAGCATTCGCACCTGAGTTCAGGTAGAAATGGTTTCAAAACCCCATCTGAGGCTCAATAGCTGCGTTGTCCCGCACATAGATATGCTCACGTACTACGTGTACGCTCCGCTTCCAGTGCTGCGGGACGCCTTGCCCTCAAACCTGATCTGAGGCTTTGAAACCACTTCAGGGGGAAAACCAATGCCGCCAGCGCGACCTGAACGCTTGATTGTCTTTACCCGCTTTCCCGAGCCCGGAAAAACCAAAACCCGTCTGATTCCGGCCCTGGGCACCCGGGGTGCCGCCCGCCTGCAGCGCCAAATGACCGCGCACGTTCTGGCAACAGCGGCAAGCCTCAACGACCAAAATGGTCTGAGCATTGAGGTTCGCCACGCAGGCGGCAATGCGTCTCTGATGCAAGACTGGCTGGGATCGAATTTTATTTATCGACCGCAGGGTGGCGGCAGCCTGGGCCGGCGCATGCAACGGGCTTTCGAAGCGGCGTTTGAGGAAAATGCGGTGGCAGCCGTCATCGTCGGCAGCGATATTCCGGGGATTTCGGCCGACATCATTCGGCAGGCCTTTGAGGCGCTGCGCCAGAAGGATCTGGTTCTGGGCCCGGCCAAAGACGGCGGCTATTACCTGATCGGCATTCAAAAATCCCTGCCGGCGAATACCTACGGCCGGCTGTTTGAGGGGATCGACTGGGGCAGCGACAAGGTTATGGCGCAAACTCTGCAATTGGCCAGCGCTCTTGGGCTCGATCTGACCTGTTTGGAAAGCCTGGCCGACGTGGACCGGCCCGAAGATCTGCCTGCCTGGCAGCAGGCGCAAAAGGAAGTCAGCCGGCAGCCAGGCGCACAAACCCTATCCGTCATCATTCCAGCGCTCAACGAAGCCGCCGCCATCGAAAGTACCCTTTCTCATCTCCAAGGCGTCGATAATCTGGAAGTGATCGTCGTTGACGGCGGCAGCACCGATGAGACCGTTGATCTGGCCAGACGGCAGGGCGCTAAGGTGCTGCAAACCAGCCCGGGAAAAGCCTGCCAGATGAATTGCGGGGCCGCAGCAGCAACGGGTAAGGTGCTGGTTTTCCTGCACGCCGATAGCCGCCTGCCCGAAGACTTCAATCGTCAAATCCTTGCGGCCTTGAATCAAAGGGGGGTTGTGGCCGGCGCCTTCCGCCTGACCATCGATTCGCGCGCTAAAGGCATTCGTTTTATTGAACGCGTGGCCGATTTGCGCTCCCGCTATCTACAGCTGCCCTATGGCGACCAGGCCCTGTTTATGAAAAAATCGGTCTTTGAAGCCACGGGCGGTTTTGCGCAACTGCCGATCATGGAAGACTTTGTTCTGGTGCGCCGCCTGCGGCGCAAAGGCAAAATCGCTATCCTGCCCGCTGCGGTTCTTACATCGCCCCGCCGCTGGCAGCATTTCGGCATTTTGAAAACATGGCTGGTCAATCAGCTGATCGTTATCGCCTTTTACCTGGGCATCTCCCCCGAACGACTGGCCCGCTGGTATCGCCGCGAGGCCGGCAAAAACGGACACTAAAAATAATCACGGCTTCTCATTGATTTTCATCCTTTAAATTATATTTAAATCGCTCATTAATTTTCATGCAAGATTCAGGTAAATGAAGCGTATGGACTTAGAAGACAGTTTTTAACACTATCGATTGCCGGGCTGCTCGGCACGACGGATATCTTTTCTCTTCTAAAAGGATACAAACAAAAACATCATGTTGTCGACATTGTCGAATTTCCCGATCTGATTCTACGCGCCGTTTCAGAATCGATTGATTGTATCGATCACACCAGCGTTACCCTGGCCAATTCGATGATTTCGATTTTGCAATACCATGCGCCTTTTGCCTTTTTATTCAAAGGATCCCTTTATAATGGATTGGCGGCGCCTCAAATCGGCGTTCACAAGCGCATGATTGTATGCGGCTTACGTGGCGAAATAAAAACCCTGATTAATCCCGAAATAGTGGATAAAAGCGGAACCCATGCAAACAGTGAATATTGTCTATCGCTGCCGCACCCTGAGCGCAAAATGATCACGCGCTCGCAGCATGTCAGGTTAAGGTATAAGACATTGGAAAATAGTGAAAAGATTGTCAGCGTCCAGAACAGCTATGCGGCCCTTCTTGAACACGAAATCGATCACCGCAATGGGGTGCTCTATATCGATTATTAGAAGTGGTTTCAGCGCCCCATCTGAAGCGCAGCGGTCCGCCTCACTCACACGTCTCACCCCTTGACTTAATGATTTGGCCGCTTATGTTAAGCATCTGATTTCAAAACAGCGTAATTCAGGAGTTAAGTTTAGCACGACGCGTGCCGATATAATGGAAAAGCAACATCCATTCCGTATCAGACAAATAGCAATTGTCAAAAAAAAGTTCCAATTGCGGGAGGTTGTTACAACCGCTTATGCCGCCATCCTTTTATTGGGTTTTTTAAAATGGGTGCTTTGCAGCCGGTTTCACCCGCAACGATCGGGGCACTGGGTGCCCCTGTATTTTAGCGCCTATGGCGGTAAAATCCAAGCCACCCGCTGTGCGGGGGGTCGTTGACTCGGAACGGTTTTATGACAAGCGGTATAATTTTGAAGTGGAATCCATCTGGCGGTTTTAAAGATTTGATTATTAAAGGTTGTTTTGGTATATTTAACATTATCATTGAGAATCTTTGAGCGGTAATGGGGCCTTACAGCGCTGAGCGATCTGTACCTCCCGATACGATTGCCTGCCAAACATAACCATTCTCCGTTTTTTAATATCCTGATAATTTAGCGCACTCTTGTTTGGGGTTCTCAGTCAGATTCTCCTGGGACACGACACGAATTAGGATGACGCCTGAAACACAACGCGACAGTTGATCATTGAGCAGATAAGGAGAAAAATGATTGATCATCACCGCATTCAGTTTGAAAGACCCGATTTAGCAAAATTAAAGGCAAAACATACTGTTGTAGACCTTCATTTTCATTCCCACTATTCAGACGGACATAATTCGATAGAGGCCATTGCCCGAAAAGCACGCGAACTGGGGATTGGCATCGCTGTAACCGATCACAATGAAATCCGAGGTGCCGTAGAAATTTCGCAGTACCGCGATATCCTGAGCATACCGGGGATTGAGATGACGTCCGCGGAGGGCACCCATATCCTGATCTATTTTTATCAGCTGGATCAGCTGGAAACCTTCTACCATGATCACGTGATTCCCCACATGGGCAATGATATCATGAGCTCCACTGTGCTTCAGATGGAAGCCATCATCAAACGCGCCCGCCAATTCAAAACCGTTATCATATTCCCCCACCCATATTGCGGGGTATATACCGGCATTCAAAATTCATATTTTTCCGATGATCGGCGTGAGCGCATTTTTTCCATGGTTGATGGTGTCGAGGTCATCAATTCTGAAAACATGAAAATTTCAAACCTGCGCAGTGCGGTTTTGGGCTTTAATCTGAACAAGGGCATCACCGGCGGCAGCGACGGTCACCGCGTGGCCCAGATGGGAAGGGTCGTCACCTATGCGCGCTGCCGAGCAAACAGCAAAGCTTTCCTGGATGCCATCAGAAAGAAAAAGACCCGGGTGGTGGGAAAGGAAATCGACCTGATCCGCAAGGTAACATCAAACGGTGTAAAACTACGAAATAACATAAAAAATTACCCGGACCTGGTCGAGAAGAACCTCAAATACGGCTATGCCGTCATCAACACCAAATCAAGGGAAATCAAAGAGAATGTCAAACGCAGCTGGAATGGTAAAAAACGAGAACGGCAAAAACCTTACAGAGCATTATAACGGATCGTTAATTTCTCACTAATTTTCATGCAAATATAAAAACGCCGGGGATTTCGCATCCCCGGCGTTTTTTATATACAGGTTCCGTGTCAGGATTCAGCGTCTGTTTCTTTATCTTCCGGCTTCAGATCGATAATGCCGGTTCCGCCGCAGTCCGGACAAAATATGTGTGTTTGATCGTCTGGCACCTCAGCGGTCCGATCGAGTTCCGCATCCATTCCCCGCCAGCCGCAATCAGGACACTCTTTATGTGTTTCACTCATATGCCACCTCGCCGATTTATACCGCTTGTCATAAAACCGTTCCGATTAAAAGGATGGCGGCATAAGCGCTTGTAACAAAAAACCTTCCGCAAACGGAACGTTTTTTTGACAATCGCTATAAAGCTGTGGAATGTGTCTGAAAAAAATTCCAGGCCCGGCCCGATGCCAACCTAATTTTATTATATCCAATTTAAATCTGAAGGGCAAATTATTGAATCCGGCATTGCCATTGATGGCAATTTTGAGCTGCCCCCGCTGGCCCAGCTGAGCATGGATGATCAAATTTTTGTGGCTGCGTTTGTCAAAAGTCACGGATCGATCAAAGATATGGAAGAGCTGTATGGGGTCAGTTATCCCTCCATTAAAAACAGGCTCAACCGCATATCAAAGGCTTTGCCAAACTCAATGAAAAGGGCCTGAACCTGGAGGACTTCACGGCCGAAAACTACAAGGATATTTTGGATGCCCTCTCCGAATTTCATGTGAATGTGGATGATAAAAAAGGCGATAAGGTTCGGATCTACTGCGGCAACAGCTAGAAGCGAGTAAATAAATCCTGTTATAATTCAGGTCCAAATCGGCATATGCGTTACCCGCTTTTGTTACGAAAAAGGAACACAGATCCCCTATTTGCATCCATGCCCGATCGAAAATTTGCCAATTCATGGATAATTTCGTATAGATGAAGTTGTGACAAATATAATTTCAGGAGCTGATCGGATGGATACTATTTCCAGACGAAAATTTTTGGCGATTTTGTCTTCACTGTCATTGTCCTATCCCTTATCGGTTGTCGCGGCTTCACACAAAAATAACCAAGAGGCCAGCGGCGAATTTCCGATAACCAAAGCGGTCTTGAAAATCGCCTATGAAGCCGAAAAGCGGGCGCACGAAAATTATGTGGGCTATTCCCAAAAAGCGGTCGAGGAGAAATATCCCAATATCGCCTATCTGTTTACCGCCTTTGCATTGTCTGAAAAAATACATGCCGACAACTACAAACGCATTCTGGCCTCCATGAGCACAGAGACCCAGGAGTCTGAGGTAGAAGTCATCATTCTGGACACCAAAGCAAATTTAATGAAAGCCGCGGAGGCTGAGCTGATAAAGATTCAAAAAACCTATCCGGATTTGCTGGTGAAGTTAAAAACAGAATCCCACGATCTGGCAGTGATCAGTTGCATGTATTCTTGGAAATCCCACCAGCAGCATCAGCTTAAAATCAATGAAATTCACAAATATTCGCAATATTTTTTCGATCGCGTGGCCCAAAAAATCGAGGGCCTCAAATTTGACTTCCACATATGTGAGATCTGTGGCTCTACAATCGATGAGGCCCCGCAAACGCCATGCAATATCTGTAACATGCCGGCTACGTATTATGATAAAGTCAACAAGCCTGCCTGAACACCAGACAGACCGATAACCAGCACTTCTAAATCCATCTCAAAAATGCATCTAACACTCAATAGCTGCGTTGCCGACCTCCTCAAAATGCTCACATACTGTCTTTTTTATGCTGC
>JASFGN010000175.1:0-6456 GCA_050123735.1 Desulfobacterales bacterium
TCGGATCTTTGCCGGCATACCCCGGTGCGCCACCGGTTAAACGCAGCCAGCGAATGAGCTTCGGCAGGCTGTAGCCTTCAATATTGATCAATCCACCGGTGACCTGCTCGATATAGCGCCGGCCGCGCGTGTCCATCCAGATGATTGCATTGGCCAGGGCCTGACCGCTGGCATCGACGGCCACCGTTCCAGACCATTGGGTGGTGCAACTGACACAGACAATATCTGCAGCTGCAACCGTGCGTTTTTCTAAAACCCGTTTGGCCGTATTCAGGACGGCCTGCCACCATTGATCCGGTATTTGCTCGGCGCCCCCATCTGGCAGAATCAGCAGATCAACGTTTTCAAATTCATAATCAATGACCTCACCCCGGGTGGAAATCAGTGCTGATTTCGGCCCGGAGGTGCCCAGATCAATAGTGAGAATATATTTTTCTGTGCTGGCTATCACGTTAGCGGATGGAAACGAATCGTTAGTTTACAATTTGGAAATGTACATTTTTTTTTGATGAGCAAGGCCGCACAAGGGTTTACGGCAAGGCGTACATCGAGTACGTCGCAGGCGGAAAACCCGCGGAGAACGCAGCTCATCGGAAAAAGGGCCAATACCAAATGGAAACTATTTAATGACCGACAGCCCTTACCCGCTGCCGGGTAAACGCCGTCTCCTCCCTCAGTTTTTCTTTGCGCACGCGGTTCAATTGTGCCTCTATGGCGACAAAGGCGTTAACAATTTCCGGATCGAAGTGCTGGCCCTTTAAGCGGATGATCATCGACTTGGCTTTTTCGTGAGAGTAGGCTTCTTTGTAAAATCGTTTGGTCGTCAAGGCATCGTACACATCGGCAACCGCTATGATGCGCGCCGATAAAGGGATTTCTTCGCCCTTGAGTCCGCGCGGGTAGCCCGAGCCATCCCATTTTTCGTGGTGGTTGTAAGCAATCTCCTTGCCCATGGCCAGGAAGGATTTACCCTCAATCTGTGACTCGATCGCCTTTAAGGCATTGCCGCCCATGAGGGTATGGCGCTTAATGATATCAAATTCATCTTCCGTCAGCTCACCGGGTTTTAGTAAGAGCGCATCCGGCGTGCCGACTTTGCCGATATCGTGCAGAATCGAAGATTGGTAAATGTCGTCAATATACTGCTTATCGATGCGGTCAGCAAAGTTGGGATTCTTAGCCAATTGCACCGCAAGAATTCTGGCATACTCCCGAATTCTTTCCAGGTGGGTGCCGGTGCCCTCGTCGCGGTATTCGGCAAGCTTGGCAAGACCTAAAATTGTTGCACTGCGGGCTTCATGTACTTTTCGATAGGATTCCAATAAATCCATTTCCATTTTCTTTTTTTCAGTCCGGTCCCGCAGTACGCCTCGATAGCCGATAGGCAACCCTTTAGAATCCTGTAGTAAAGAGGCCGAAGCTTCAATAAAAAGAGTCGCCCCCTCGATATTAAATTGGCAGTCAAAGGCTTTAACCGGTCTGCCGCTGCGGCGGCATTCCAAAAATGTTTCGTATATGAGTCCGGCATTCTTTTCATCCATAAACTCCCAAAAATTCATAAATCGCAAATCCACTTTGGGAACACCGAGAATTTTACTCAACGAGTCGTTTCCAAAAATGAAATACCCCTCAAAGTCGATTTCATAGTAACCTTCTTCGATATTTTCAAGAATCGTTCGGTATTTTTCCTCACTTTCTTTTAATGCTTCAAGCGCCCGGTTACGTTCATTGATCGTAAATTGCACGTGGGAGCCAAACATTAAAAAGAGGCAAAATACGATTAACCGCGGCCACACATCACTGATGTTGGGCCCGAAGATTTCTTGATAGAAACTGATTTCTTCCGGCGAAAATACATTCAGAAGGGATTCCAGAGCCCAGTATAAAGCCCCCAGAAATATCGCGGTCAGAACCATGTAATCGGCCATATCGACACGATTACCCATTCGTTTCTTTAATTTATTCATATAGTTGCTTCCCTGGCGGCCGCTAAATATTGACGCCTCAGGTTGTGTTTGATAGAATATTATAAGTTGAATGCCAGAGGCTGTACCGCCATACCTGGCAAATGTCTAAAATCACTCACTTCTCTGAAGGTCATATAATGGGTTCAAGAATCAAGCAATATATCCTGATCGGAATCCTGGTCGCTGCCGGGTATTTCATTATGGATAATCATTTCATCATTTATGGCAAGGATATCCGCGTTTTAAAGAAATCCTCAATGCATCTGCATTACACTTTTTTCAGTGTCAAAGGAAAAAGCCCGGCTAAGATCCTGGAAATCGACTATCTGCGCGATGCGGGTATCGGCGATTTGCTCGTGGAATTTGGGGTCATTGATGAAGAGCAACGGTTTCGCCTGGAAAACCAATACTATGAATAACCGACGGTATTCGATGTACCAACATTCGCCTTATCCCTGAACGCAAATAATCTCCATTTTTGTTGATCGCTTAACTTTTTGATGGGCCCGCTGTTCATCGCAGCGGGCGCTGCTCAAGATGAGCTGCTCGTATTGAGTAGATTCGCAAACACCATCAGCAATCCACTCATTTGCGGCGACATCTCCTCAAACCGGATTCCCAGGGCAACGGTTCTGCCCTGCTCATCGGTGATTTCCTTGCTCCAGACAATCGAACCCAACACCTTAATCGTCACTGCTTCAGATGGCATTGCCATTTCAATTTTTGCATTCTGGATGGATTTATATACGGATGAAACATTGGCATATTTGGGACCCAGCGCAATACACATGCCATCGACAGAGATATCCCGGCAAAGCCCATCGAGAATAAGCCCATAGTGACTGGCTGAGCCCGGCCATATTTTCAGATTCATCTTGAGCGGCAAGCGATGCCGGTCAGCCTTGCGAACCGACCGTAAGGCTTGCATATCTTCTTTTTCGGAACGCACCTTAAACAAATCGATAATCGACAGTTCAATCCGAGGATGTTGACGACAAATCTGCCGCATATTTTCCTGCCAGATTCTGATCAGTTCAGTTTGACCGGTGGTGACGGTATGACAGTACGAGCGCTGGGATTTGTTGAGAGGGTAAATGCGCCCGAAAAAATCATTTTCAGATAAATAAATACTCGACTTGGGTTGGCTGCTATCGGCTTTTTTTAAGGGCTCGTAGGTGGTGGCCTTGATGCCTCCGGCTACAATAAAATAGAGCGCATTTTCTTCCTCGCCGATTTTGCTGATGGTCTTGCCGGCGGGCAGCCGTATCAACTCGAATTGTTTGATGACTGCCAGAAGCCCTGAATGCGATAAGCTCGCAAAGAACGCGTTCGTGGGTATCTCATGATAATTGCTTTTCTGGAATGTGTCCCACAGTGCTTGCGTTTCGGCTCTCGATGGTTTTTTAAGGTGCCATTTTAAAAATTGAGATACAATCGCTTGCAACAAAAGACCGGCATCTGCATACAGATTGGCGGCATGCTGGTAAGACTGGGCAGCCGCTTCGGATAATTGTTTGCGAGCCAGCAGGTCGGCATAAGACCGGCGCAAAGCCGGGTCGTTGGGGAAAATTTGGAGCATGCCCTGAAATTCATCGACCGAATCAACCGTAATCGTTCCGTCAATAATATGTTTGGCAATGCTGATTTGGGTACTCAATTGAGTCTTCATCTCAAAGCCATCTATAGCGATTGTCAAAAAAACGTTCCGTTTGCGGAAAATTTTTTGCTACAAGCGCTTATGCCGCCATCCTTTTATTGGGTTTTCCAAACCGGGTGCTTTGCACCCGGTTTCACCCGCAACGATCAGGGCACTGCGTGCCCCTGTCTTTTACCGCCTTTGGCGTTAAAATCCAAGTCACCCGCTGTGCGGGGGGTCGTTGACTCGGACCGTATTTATGACAAGCGGTATAAATCTGTCAGGGTGGTTCCATTTACGGCCGACGCTTTCTGATTGGATGCTGCCAAGAGCATACCGCTGCTGTTCAGAAACTATCTTATCTGAAAACCCGCTACCATTGCAATCATCAAATGGCATTTAATTCAAGCGTAATGGGCCGCTCTTCTTCACTTTTCCCTGTAAACCTTATAGGGCCGGGTTTCCTGAAATGGTCGCTCGCCGAGTCAGCGGCCAACCATTTTTCGCGATTGGCTTTGACGACCTGAAATGCGGCTGAACGAACATCGACGATACTCTTTTCCAGTACGAGCGAAAGGCGGCCTTTACGCTCTTCGAGATGCATCAGCGGTGCAATCGGAATACCGATCGGTTCCCATTTTTTAAAATCCTGTTCCAGATTGCGAATGGCGGCCATCTGCCCGGTAGCTCCGTTGGCAATCAGGCTGAATACGGCCAAACCCAGGTTATAGGTATAGATACAATCAAATCGGGTCGGGTCATTTCCGCGGCCGTCATAGCCGTAAAAATGATTCTGGGTTTTAAAGGAGGGAACCGACTTTCTAAAAATTTTTTCAACCGCCGCCGGAATGCCCTGATGATCTTCGATCATTTTACCTTCGACCAGAGCCTGCTTTAAGGTTTTCAAAGATATAACCTCGGATCTTCTCAATAAAATATCAGCCTGTTCGTAATCTTCAAATAGCAAGGGACCATAGGTATCCGGATCCAGGTCCGCTCGCTTCAACGTTTTGCGATAATAGTTTTTATGAATACCAAGGCGGTAGCGGCCCTGTTCTTTTAGAATGTTCAGATAATCTTTGACCAGATCCATAAGGACTTTTTCAGTTTCAACCTGCGAAAAGGGAAAATTACCGTGGCTGTCCCTTTCCATTAAAAGCCCTTCCTGAAAAAAGGCCGGAATGTCATTGAACAGATCATCATCACGCGTATTCCAGAGCGTAAAAGAGGAGTCCTCTCTGGAGCGCTGCGCCAGGCGGCGCAGATACTCCAGCTTATCTTCCAGCAGGGCAAAAGTGGCATGAAAATCTTTGTCGTGGGTCTGGTTGTATTCAGCAATAAGCGTATTGAGTTTTATAATGAAAACCTGAATCTCGTTGATAAACTCCAGAACACCCTCGGGGACGACAATGACACCGTAATTTTTCCCGATGGCAGCCCGCCTTACAATTCCTTCACAAATCACCCGTGACAGATGCCGCAGGGTTATACCGTAGGCATGATAATCGACCGAGCCTTCTTGCCGGGCCTTTTCAAGCCGGCGCCGGTCGACATAATCGGCCAGATCCTCGCCAATGAGGGTCATATTGGCATGGGTTTGCAGGGCAACTTCCAGGGCCAGGTGGCTGGCCACCCGGCCCATGACCTTACAAATATGCCAGTATTTGACATCGGAGCTGCTGTCGGTACACAAATTGCCGATGGAATTGGCAAAAGCCCGTGCGGCGGTATGAAATCCGAAAGACATTGCACACAGGACATTGCCGTTATCATCTCTGACCTGAATATCGCCGTCGATTGTCTTGGGAACGCCGATCACCTGGACGCCATCGGCAACCATTTCCTGGGCTAAAAAAGCGGCATTGGTATTTGAATCATCGCCGCCCACAATGACGAGGGCGTCTATATCAAGCTTTTTACACGTTTCCCGACAGCGTTCCATCTTGTCCGGCGTATCGATTTTGGTCCGACCGGTTTTGATCATGGTAAACCCACCGCTATTGCGGTATGCGTCCACCAGATCATCATTGAGCTCAAGGGTTTCGTTTTCGATAATCCCATCCGGACCGATTAAAAATCCATAAACCTTGGATTGCGGGTTGGCCTTTTTAACCGCATCGTAAAGACCGGCAATAACATTATGCCCGCCGGGAGCCGGTCCTCCTGAAAAAACGATGCCGATATTTCTTTTTTGCAGATACGTTTTGGACAGCTTTGCATCAGCCGTTTGAAGGCCCTCGATTTTCTGGACTGGATTGTTGATAATATCGGGCAGCTGTTTGGCAGCCTCTTTGTCCACGCTGAACTTAAATTCATCGGTTGGCTGCAGACGGGAAAAGTTTTGCGAAAGTGCGCTGCAGACCGGCGGCGAATATTGTCTTCTTTCCAGCAATTCAGCGTTCACATCTTCGGTGACCTTTAACACCTTGGGATGTTTTAACAGTTCCGGCATGGGTATGGGCTTTTTTCCTGGCATATTGATCTCCGCAACGAAATAGGTTGAAAGGACGCGATGCCAAAAGGCGGTCGTTAACGAGGATTTTACCCAACCTCATTATAGCGTGTCAATGTTATGTTCAATAATGATTTTTTTCAAGGATAAGCTGCGACTTCATTTTGGCACCCATTGAATTTCGTTTAAAGGATGAATGCTTTTGATTAAAAAAACTCGATTTAAAAAAACGACTTGCCATTTACAATGATTGTGATAAGTAAACATCGTTTGTTGCAGCCGTATTCTAAGCTTCTGAAGGCCAATTATTCCGAAACCCAAAATCATCGTCAATGAAACTGCACAGGGACGGAATTTCTTCCGATTCGGTTCCCTGGAAGTTAATTTAAACCCAATAAGGA
>JASFGN010000176.1:0-6449 GCA_050123735.1 Desulfobacterales bacterium
TACCTCTTGAAGGTAGGGAGTTGTCGACTGGAATAATAATTGCAGATAATTTGACTGAGAATATAAAAGGCATAGTTTTATAAGGTTAAATGGATCTAATCGGAAATCGATAAAAATTGTTAAATGGAATAACCATATGAAACGACAACTTATATTGACTACCTTAATCCTTTTCTGCTGGTTTTCAAGTGCTGCAGCATATATGGATCATGTTGTCAATCGTCGCTATTTTGATGACGGTTTTCTCAAAATATTTGGCGCTAATATTGTCTTGAAAGGCTATCCCGAGCAAATTATCAAATTAACGCGCTGGCTCGATCAGATTTTGCTCGTCCCCAAAGGATTCCAGACCCTGCAATCGATTGCCGATAGCGGGCATGAGCTCGTTATTGAACATTCCGATATTGCGCGCGTCTCTGCCGGACGCACGCGGGCGCCGATGACCATGAACCTCATCAACGGCATCGGCGAAAGCGTTCACATCATCTTCGATGCGCGCATGGGCGACCAAGGCACTCACATGGTGTACAACGGCAAAAAAGAGCTGATTGAATATACGGCCGTGCAAAATCTTTATCACGAGCTGGCCCATGCGATGCACATGATGAACGGAACGTGGCGCTATTTTGCCTCTGAACGCCAGGCAATTGAAGAGGAGAACATCTTTCGCCACCAGATGGCTGAGATGCAGAAACGCGCTCCAACGCAACGGTTTCGCAAAAGCGGGGTGCCCATCGCCGAGGTGGAGTCTGCTGCCAATATGGATCAGGGCCTAGTGTGGCCGTGATGCCAATAGGCCTCATTTGCCCTGCGATCCTGCACGCTTATCTGGCCTTACACCCGTTTTATATTCTTGACTGCTGCCACAGTTATTGCAGTGCTTGATGCTGACTGTGGCCTTCGCGAAAGCCAAGGGAGACGTTATGATAATCTTGTTCATAAATTGCTCCCAACACCATCGCCACTGAACGCCGGGCGATATTGTCCTCAAGGGTCGTCTCTCCGATCAGCCGTTTGCCGCTACCGTCCTTGTCCAGCCAACTGCGCTTGATATGAGAAATTTCTTTATCTGAATTAATCTATTCTGAGGCGATCTCTTCCATTTATTATGAGCCTGCGTGTTGGATAACGGCTGACTTCACAACAATATCTCCTCATTGAGCACTAAAACAGAATCAACATAGCGTTCGATTTTCCATACTCGGGAAAGCAGGTGGAGACAATTAAGCCCTAAGGCCATGCTGCTGAGATTGGGTTTCTCCTACCTGAACTCAGGTTGTAATGGTGCCGCATCATGTAAATCCCGAGCCAGCCGTGCAGGTATAGCAGTGCTAGGCCGTTATGATGGGGCTGCCCGGTTCGGGCGTCCCCGCCATCTCAGAGATGTGGCTTTTCTTGCCGCCCATATAAAGGCCCTGCGCCAGATTGAAATCGCCGTCGTACAGATAACCGTCCCAGGAAACCGAAACCTGGCTTCGACACATCAACCCCTCAATCGCGCATGGATTAAAACCGGGAACCAGCTTCTGAAGGTAATTTTCATAATTGCCCGTTTGAATCAGCCATTGCTTGAAGCGCCCCAGGGGCACATTGGCAAAATTAAACAGGCGATTAAATGTCAGCCCCCACTTATTCTCCAGAATTTGGTGATACCTTTTTTCAGTTTGTTCCTGGCTCGGAGGCATAAAGCGCCTGTGGGGTTGGAAACCAGATCCAGCTCCAGCCCGGATCCATCGCGCCCGTAAGCCTGGGCATTGAGCGCTTTGAGCATCGCGATGCTTTCGTCGAAAATGCCCTCTCCGCGCTGCGCATCCATCTGCGACAGGTTCAGTGTAGTTAGGGGGGTCAAAGCTTGAATTGTGAATAAATACTGTTGAATTTTTCTGTAAGCTCCCTATTTTCCGACATCCTGGCTTTATGCGATTTGACAGCATGACTTACTGCTGAATAACTTATCCCAAATAGTTTACCGATTTGATCGTTTTTCAAAACACCTGTCTTCCAGATCAAATAAATCATCAAATCACGCGTTTCTTTTTCGGCTCCTGACACTCGCCCAAGTTTTAAAAAATGTTTCACATCACATCTGAGAATTCTTTCGGCTTTTTGCACTATATGAATGGGATTATGGTGCTTTGCTACTTCGACTTGCTGAGTAATCGCCGGTTGGGGCTCAGACGGCAAAAATTCTTGGCGAATTCTATCGACAAATCTCTTCGATCCTAAAATTAGCCCGTGTCGTAAATCTTCCCAAAGTCGCTCTTCTCCAGCGGCGTATCTTTGAACTTTTTCGCGATAGCTTTTGAATGGATCTTCGCTTTCAAACTGCGACAATATCAAATCTGTCTGCAGCCAGCCAGGGGCTTTTCGACCATACGCATACACTAAATAACTGCTCCAACGGTAATCGGCAAGGCGTTTGACAATTCCTGCTCGTATGGGATTGCGGTGGATGTAACAGGAAAGCTGCACCAGGTACGCATCATTTTGTACAAGGATACTTTTGTAGCGGCCTTGAAACAGATGTCCCTTACGGGAATGGCGGAAATTGAAGCGCTGGGTGTAAGTGGTGCCGAACCAATGCATCGCCTTCTTTAAATTGGCTCTTTCAGTTTTAACCATAAGGTGATAGTGATTGCCCATCAGTACATAGGCATAGACACTCATCGCAAAACGCTCCGACATCTCCCCGACAGTTTTTAAAAAGATTCTACGGTCCCTGTCATCGTCAAAAATATCTTTACCTTCGTTTCCCCGCGATAGCAGGTGATATAAAGCCCCCGCATATTCGATTCGCCAAGGTCTACTCATAGCATAGACCATTATCAATACGGATTGCTCGGGTCAATAATAATTCACAATTCAAGCTTTGACCCTTTCTTTTAATAATGGAACTGTTTTTTAACAAAATTCTCAACGATCCTTAATAATTGCAACCTATATTAGGAATGCGTTAACCTGATGGAATAATGGAGGTATAAATGGAAAATAGCTGTTTGGCTGCCGATATCCGGCACGCGCATCATTCAAGATATCGGTACACAACATCCGGGCAGTGGTACAAGGGAAGTCTTCATCTGCATACCAATCGTTCCGACGGCCATTTATCGATCAGAGATCTGGTAAAAATGTACGCTGCCGAAAAATTTGATTTTATCGCCGTTACCGATCACTGGTGTCTGCCGGAGTTTAGCAGAACCCGAGAAACGCTGCCGTTAGTTGTCATCGACGGCATTGAACTGGATGGCTTTGATAATACCGGTGTCTATTTTCATGTGCTGGCCCTTGGCGCATCCCTTAAACTTCCGACTGCTGACCGTAACTTCACAAAAGCGTTGCAAGCCGCCCGGTCTCAGGGCGCGCTGTTGATATGGGCCCATCCGCATTGGACGGGCAACTTGCCCGGCGAGGGCCTTCGCCATCATTTTGATGGGATGGAAATTTACAACCATTCTTCCCATTGTGAGAACGGAAGTGGCTACGCTTTATCACACTGGGATCACGTCTTAAACCAGAATCCGGACTTTCTTGGCTTTGCCACCGACGACAGCCATTTCGTGCCTGACCAGGAATACTGGAAAGGCGGCTGGATAATGGTCAACGCCGGCGCCTGTACCCGGGAGGAGATTTTGCATAACATTCGCAGAGGAAATTTCTACGCGACCCAGGGGCCCGAGTTTAAAACCATAGATTACGCGTCAAGCATCGTTAAGGTGGAAACTTCCCCGGTGGCCTACATTCGCCTCATCGGATCGCGAATGGACGGCAGCTGGTTCAAAGCCAGGGAAGATGCCCCTCTTTTGCAAGCCGAATTTCAACTGCCGTTGGACTGGCCGTATGCCCGCATCGAAATCGAAGACATTGACGGCAAGCGAGCCTGGTCCAATCCGTTGTGATTTTAAATGGTTAGAAGTGGTTTCAAAAACCCGTCTGTGGCCCAATAGCTGCGTTGCAGACCTCCGGTAAATGCTCACATACCCGTGTATGCTGTGCTTTCCCGCTCGGTCTGCGCCTTGCCCTTGAACCTGATCTGAGGTTTTGAAACCACTTCTATTTTGATATCCGGCCGTTCTGATTTGCTTCCCTTCTGATATCTGTTGGCGTTTTGCGGTCATTTACAGCTTATCAAGATTTAGCAAACGCCCAACACGGTTCTAATATCCCCCGGATAAAGTTATCATATTCAGATTTTACTGCTGCCCTCCGAGATCAATCAGAGTGCGGCATGTTTTGGTTATTTTCCCGGCTTTTTAACCTACAGATATTCAGAGTAGGAGGCCCTGAAAATTGACTCAAAAAGATTCGCTCGGAAAACTCATATCTGTTGGTGACGGCGATGGTCACCATCCCATTTATTACGGTTTCATCGACTTGGCCAATGCCGTTATAGAACAACTGCTTTCTGTGAGGGCGGTTAAAAACATTCACAATAGTCTGCCCGCCAGTCGCAACCCTTCTGAATTTTTAAACCATGTATTAAACCGGTTTCAAATCACACATTCCATCCGCCAGGAAGATCTGAGCGCCATACCGCCCAAAGGCCCCACTGTGGTCATCGCCAATCATCCTTTTGGTGGGCTGGATGGTGTTTTTTTAGCGTCCCTTCTTTATGCTGTTCGTCAGGATGTTAGAATTTTGGCAAACTATTTTTTGGGCCGCATTCCGGAACTGCGGCCCTTGCTTTTTATGGTGGATCCATTTGGCAAAAAGTCGTCCATCAATCAAAACAGTGCGGCACTTAAAAGAACAGTGCGCTGGGTTAAAGACGGTGGCTTGTTGATGATGTTTCCGGCCGGTGAGGTCTCCCATTTCCGCTGGAACACCAAAAAAATTGAAGATCCGGATTGGGATGAAACGATTGTGCGTATTATTCGCTGGACCCAGGCCAAGGTTGTGCCGGTGTATTTCAAGGGGCGCAACAGTCTGGCATTTCAGGTCGCCGGTCTGATTCATCCGCTTTTGCGCACGCTGATGCTTCCGCGAGAATTGCTGCAAAAACAATCCACCCATATCCACCTGAGAATCGGCAGCGCCATACCTTACCGCAGGATCGCCGGCATAACCCGTGATTCCGACCTGACCGCCTATCTGCGCTTTCGAACTTATCTGCTGGGCAACACCTTTAACAGAACACCGGGGTTTCTGAATACACCTGTGATAAAGCGAACCGCCCGCAAGTCGCTGGAAACCATTGTTACCCCGAACGCAACGGCTGATCTTTCCAAAGAAATAGATGGCCTTGCGCAGGAGCAGCATTTATGCGCGCATGGCGATCTGCACGTCTATGTGGCCTTTGCCGGACAGATTCCCAATGTACTCCTTGAGATCGGCCGGTTACGTGAGGAAACCTTCCGGAAGGTGGGTGAAGGAACCGGCAAATCCATAGACCTGGATCGATTTGATCACCACTACCGGCATCTGTTTGTCTGGAATTCTGAAACCCATGAGGTTGTCGGCGCCTATCGGCTGGCGGCCTCCGATGATGTGCTCAAAAAATTCGGCAAAGAAGGCTTTTATACCTATACCCTCTTTAAATACCAAACCCGTTTGCTGTCGCAAATGGGTCCGGCCCTTGAGATGAGCCGCTCGTTCGTTCGACCCGAATACCAGAAAAGCTATACGCCGCTTCTGCTGCTCTGGAAAGGCATCGGTCAATTTGTTGTCCGTTATCCGCAATACAAAGTTCTGTTCGGTGCGGTCAGCATCACCGATGGATACAGCACATATTCCCGACGGTTGATGGCCACCTTTTTAAGAAGCAACCGTTTCCTGCAGGATCTGTCACGGCTGGTGCGGCCCCGCAAACCGTACCGCCAAAAAGCCATTCCTGAACTGCAAACTGATAAGTCAGCCAGCTGGCCTGAAGATATTGACGAGCTGTCTTCCTGGGTCTCAGATATCGAAACAGACGGCAAAGGCGTACCCATACTGTTGAAACAGTATCTCAAACTCGGCGGTAAATTGCTAAGCTTCAACATCGACCCGGCCTTCGGCAATGTCCTGGACGGTTTGATTATGGTGGACCTGACCGCTACGGATCCGAAGCTGTTGAAAAGATACATGGATGCGGACGGATTTGCGACATTTATGTCCTACCACCGGCAAAACATCCCCGATTTGTCAACCGCCACCGGCATTCCCGCAAATGCCTGTGGCAATCCGTAAACCGTTTAAGCTGATTTTAAGACGTCAATCGGGGGATGGAACATCATCTAAAAAAAAATGCGCTTCCGACCATCACCAGACCGAAGCCCGCAATTAAGATGCCTGATATATAATTTATTTTTTTGATGAATGATTCTGTAAATTGCGTTTTCAGCCGGCTGGCCATGCCGCTTAGAAACACCCACCAGATGGCCGATCCTGAAAAGACACCCCCTATCAGCAGCAGGCAGGAAACAGGATTTGTTTTTGAATAGACAATTCCCAGACCGGCGAAAATGGCAACA
>JASFGN010000177.1:0-6440 GCA_050123735.1 Desulfobacterales bacterium
ATGGTTACGCCTTTTGAAACTATTGGTGCCGAAGGCCGGACTTGAACCGGCACGGGCGTAGCCCACTACCCCCTCAAGATAGCGTGTCTACCAAGTTCCACCACTTCGGCATTTGAATCAATCAATAATTTGTCTTTGTCAGTTTATTCGGATTGCGCCGGCTGGGCCGGTGCCTCGCTTGTTTCCGGAGCGGCTTGCTCTTGAGTTGCCGGTGCTGATGGGGCCGGTGCCGAACTCTCCTGCGGGGCGGCCTCGGCCGGGGCTGCCGGTGCCGTCTGTTCAACCGGTGTGGGAGATTGCGGCATGATCGAATCGGCCGTGCGGTGGCTGGACATGTAGGCCAGCACCAGAGATGTCAGCATGAACACGATTGCCGCTACGGTGGTGGCTTTACTTAAAAAGGTCGAGGCCCCGGTACTGCCAAAAAGGGTTTGACTGGCGCCGCCGCCAAAGGCCGCACCCATATCAGCGCCCTTGCCGGTTTGAAGCAACACAATCATGATCAGGGCAACACATACAGCAACATGAACTACGATTAATATAATAGACATAATCTTTTTCCAAGCTATCTTTAGGTAAGTGCCTAAAATGCCTAAAGTGATCTAAAATGCCTAAAATTGATGAATTCTACCGATTTTATTTTATAAAAAAGAGCCCAGCGATATCTGAAATACAGTCACCTTTTTTAATAAAATTGGAAGTTATCTACTATTTTTAAGATAGCTTAAATGTTTATTATTACCTGTAACGATTGTTTTTAATTTTCAAATGGGAATATTAACATATTTTATTTAAATTTTACAATCCGGCTGAACGATTCGGCGTCGAGACTGGCGCCGCCCACAAGGGCGCCGTCAATGTCCGGCATTTCCATCAGCGCTGCGATGTTGGCCGGCTTGACGCTGCCGCCATACAAAATGCGGATGGAATCCGACAGGGCCTCGCCAAAACTTTTTTTAACCAGAGAGCGGATAAACTGATGGGCCTCCTGGGCCTGATCATCGGTGGCGGTTTTACCGGTTCCAATGGCCCAGACCGGCTCATAGGCAATTACCAGTGTATCCAGGTCTCCTGAAACCAATTCTTCTAACCCGTTTCGAACTTGTTTGTCAAGAACGGAAAAGGTTTGCCCGGCTTCGCGCTCTTTTTCGGTCTCCCCCACGCAAAAAACCGGTTTGAGCCCCGCCACGATGGCGGCCTTGATTTTTTTGTTGACGCTCTGGTCGGTTTCGGCGAAATATTGCCGCCGCTCGGAATGGCCGACGATGCAATAGGTGCAGCCCACCGATTTTAACATGGGTGCCGAGATTTCGCCGGTATAGGCGCCCTCGGTTTCCCAGAACAGATTTTGAGCGCCCAGAGCTATCGGACCCTTGTAGATGACAGCACTTACCGCGGCGAGGGCTGTGTAGGTCGGGGCAATCATGATGTCGACATCTGTTACCGAGGCCACGCGCTGGTCGAGTTCCCGAGCGGTTTCAGCAGCCTCTTTCGGTGTTTTATACATTTTCCAGTTTCCCGCAATCAGGGGTCTACGATTTCCCATCTTCGGCTCCCTTTTTCCAACAGATTCAAGGTTCAATGGTTTAACGTTTGCCGTAACAAACCTGTTTTATTAGTTCTATTTGTTTCATTGGTTATATTGGTTGGACTTAATGCAACCAAGTGAACTATAATTAAACCAATCAAACCAATCAAACAGATTGAGCACCCATTGCCGGGCTAACATCTGACACATGAACACTTACAATCGACACCATTTTACTTTATAACTGCGAGCCGACCATCGCCGCCAGATCCACCATCCGATGGGAGTAACCGGATTCATTGTCGTACCAGGAGAGCACTTTGACCATATTGCCGACGACATACGTTGTGGGGGCATCGACGACGGACGAAAATGAAGATCCGTTATAATCAACTGAAACCAGGGGCTCTTCGCTGTATCCCAGAATACCGGCCAGCGATTCCTGTGATGCGGTTTTCAGGGCTGAGTTTATTTCCGAAACGGTTATATCTGGTTTTTCAACGGTTGCCACAAAGTCCACCAGAGAGACATTGGGCGTTGGAACGCGGATGGCCAGACCGTTGAGCTTGCCTTCTAATTCCGGCAACACCAGCGATACCGCTTTGGCCGCACCGGTTGTGGTGGGCACCATCGAAAGCGCTGCTGCCCGCGCGCGCCGCAGATCCTTATGCGGAAAATCCAGCAGCCGCTGATCGCCGGTGTAGGCGTGGATGGTGGTCATCAATCCGCTCTTTAAACCGAAATTTTCCAGTATCACTTTAGCCACCGGTGCCAGACAGTTAGTCGTGCAGGAGGCATTTGAAATGATATGATGCCGACGCGGGTCATACTGATTTGAGTTGACGCCCATGACAACGGTGATATCCGGATCGCCGGCCGGAGCGGATATAATTACTTTGCGGGCACCGGCCGTCAGATGTCCGGAAGCCCCTTCCCGATCCCGGAACAACCCGGTGCATTCCGCCACAATATCAACACCCAATTCATCCCAGCCAATCTTGGCGGGCTCTTTGATGGATCGGATAGCGATGGATTTATCGTCGATCCGCAACCGGTCTTCACGGGCAGTAACTTCTGCACCGAATCTACCGTGAACGGAATCATATTTGAGCAGATGCGCCATAGTGGCAGCATCGGCCAGGTCGTTGATGGCAACGACCTGGACTTCAGGTTGGTTCCAAGCGGCTCGAAACACGAGGCGTCCAATCCGGCCAAATCCATTAATACCAATTTTTACAGTCATTCTTGCACCCCTAAAAGTTTCACCATCACCAGCGCATCTTCACCGGTTTCCGGATAGTAATTGGGTCTTGTACCCAGCATTTGAAAACCTGATTTTCGATACAGCGCAATTGCCGATTTATTTTTGGGACGGACTTCAATATAAACTGTACTAACCTGGTGCTGTTTAGCCAGTTTAAAGCATTGCTGCAGCAACGCCGTGGCCACCCCCCTGGCCTGATAACCCGCTGCGACTGCAATTCGCATTATATGCATCTCTTTCAAAAGGATGCGCACAAACACATAAGCAATGATATCCATGCGGCCGTTGTGCAACTGTGTTCGGGCGACAAAGCCATATGCATCTGTGCGATTGATCTCTTCCAAAAATGATTTTCGATTCCAGGATCTCGTAAAGGCATTGCGGTCGATGTTAGCAATTTTATCCAAATCCCGGGGCGTTACCGCCTCCAGGTGCCAATCCGGCATAAACTAACTCCGCTTATTCCCTTTTAGGATGTTGCTTGCAAGAGAGATACTCTTTTTGCCGAATTCCTCAAGATGGACAGCCAGCGTGTTGAGGTCCATTTTACTGCGTGTATTGGCGGCCTGAATTAAAATGGGCAGATTGACACCGGAGATAACCTCTATGCGCCCTTCTTCAAGGAACGAATAGCTTAAATTGGACGGGGTTCCGCCAAACATATCGGTCAATATCAGAACACCCTCTTTGCTTTGAACTTTTTTGATACCTTGATTTATCCTGGTTCGCAACACCTCAGCGCTTTCGGTTAGATCAATTGATACCGACACCAGCGCCTCCGGTCTGTTGCCGATGATAAATTCAGCCGCTTCAATCAGCGCATCTCCCAATTGACTGTGTGTTACGATGACGATACCGATCATGGTTCTCCTTCAGTGAATGCCTAAAATGAACTAAAATTTAAAGTGCCTAAAATCAGGGTGCTGTTACGCTCTATCATTTATTGTTTATTGTTAAAATTTCAGAATTCATCAATTTTAGGCATTTTAGCTCATTTGCTTTTTTTAATTACTTCAGGCTATGCCGATTGATGAATATCGCGGTGAACGATTTCAATTTGATCCTTTGTCTTTCGAAGGTGATCAAATATGGCACCTGCTATGGTCACCGAGCGATGTCGTCCGCCCGTGCAACCGACACCGATCGTTAAATATGCTTTGCCTTCCTTTTCATACAGGGGTATCAAATAGTCAATCAAATCCAGATACTTATTTAGAAAAGCCTGGGTCTCCTGATGGCTTAAAACAAATTTCTTTATCTTCGGATGATTGCCATCCAACGGTTTTAAGTCTGAAACGAAATAGGGATTTGCCAGAAAGCGCACATCGATGATCAGATCGGCATCGTGGGGGACCCCGTATTTAAAACCAAAAGAAACCACCTGAATCCGCATTGACACCTTGCCCTTGGTCTTGCGGGCAATTTCCATTATGCTGGTTTTGAGTTCATGGACCGTATATTTGGAGGTGTCAATGATTTTATCGGAAACTGCGCGTAAATCGGCCAATTGTTTCTTTTCGGCGCGGATACCTTCCAGGAGGCTTTTGCCCTGCTGTGAAAGCGGATGCTGTCTGCGGGTGGCACTGTAACGCTGCACCAGAATATCTTCATCAGCTTCCAGAAAGAGAATTTCAAATGTGTAGCCTTCTTTTTTAAGCGATTCAAATACGCCGCTATATTCTGAAAGAAATTTTTTTTCCCTCAGGTCCATAGCCAGGGCGATGCCGGCAATTCCGGTATCACTTTCGATGGGCAATTCCAGAAATTTGGGCAGAAGGGCGACCGGCATGTTATCCACACAGTAATAGCCAGCATCCTCAAATGCTGCCATCGCCGTGCTTTTCCCCGAGCCTGATAGGCCGGTTATGATAATGATAATTAGTTGTTTCACAATCAAAAATTAGGTCACTACGCTCCCTTTGGAATGTTGGAATGCTGGAATGCTGGAAAAATGGAGATCGCAAAATTCAAGGCGTTATAAGTGAGAGAAATAAGCAGTCTGGCAGCTGGTTATTCTAAAACCCAACCTTCCAATATTCCATCATTCCATTATTCCAATAGTGTGATGAAAGCACAGGCGTCGTAGAAACCATTTATGCTCAATAATTTATAAGATATTGAAAGCCTGGATCAATGCTGCGGCTTAGAACTCTTCATCCTCCTCTTTAATGATTTCATATAATTCGTTTTGATCGACTGCATGCAGCAGACGCTCTTTGAAGTGGTCATTTTTTAAAATTCTCGAAATGCGAGCCAAAAGCTTCAGATGAAGCCCGGTTGAATCCTCGGGCGTGATCAGCACAAAAAATATGTGGGTCGGTTTTCCATCAATCGATTCAAAATCGATACCTTTACGGCTTAAACCAAATCCCAGAACCAGTGACTTAAGGTCTTTTATTTTGCCATGCGGAATGCCGATACCCCCGCCAATTCCAGTGCTGCCGAGCCGTTCTCTTTCCATGAGCACGCGCACCAGATCATCAGAATTCAGACCGGTACTGCTGACCAATGGGACAACCAGTTCCTCAAGCAGCCCCTTTTTGTTTTGCGATTTTAAATCATCCAAAATCGCTTCTTTTGGCATGACATCTAAAATTTTCATATACGTCCTACCCGTATGTTACCTCAGGCGTTTGTTTCTTTGCGGACTAGGATTTTAAATAAAAAGAGAAACGGGTAGCGCGTTATAGCACCTTTAAGCAGTTGCGGCAATCAAAACCCGCTACCCGCGATGAGGTTAGCTGCTTGGTTGAATCAACCCGTAATGGCCGTCTTTGCGTCGATACAGCACGTTGACCTGATCTGATCTGGCATTGGTAAAGACTAAAAAATTGTCATCGAGCAGGTCCAGCTGCAGGGCCGCTTCTTCGACATCCATGGGTTTATATTCGATATGTTTGATCCGAATGTGGCTTTCCGAATCATCATCGGCGCCCTTGATTTCTTCCTCCAGCATACTCTGGTTTAAGGACTTGGCATTGCTGCGGCGTTCCCGGATTTTTTGCTTGCTTTTCTTTATCTGTTTCTCCAATTTATCAAGGACCATGTCAATTGCCGAGTACATATCTGCGGTTTCTTCTTTTCCGTTTATCGTCATACGGTCTCCGACGATATTGATTTCAGCCATATGTCGAAATTTTTCAACGGATAAAACCACACTGGCCTCGGCCGGATTATCGAGTAAACGATCAAAACGATTGAGCTTATCTTGAACATACGATTTTAAGGTGTCGGAAGAATCGAGGTTTTTAAATGTTACCGATGTCTGCATACGAAATCCCCCCTAAATTTGTTTGCGTTTGTTCGATGGCAACACTTTGAGCATTTCACGATATTTCGCGACGGTTCGACGTGCGATGTGAATGTCGTGGTCTTGTTTTAAAAGTTGTGAAATTTTATCATCGCTGTATGGCTTTTTAGGATCTTCAGCCGCAATGATTTGCCGTATTTTTTCCTGAACACTGGCGGATGCAATATCACCACCATGCGACCGCCTGATGGAGCTATTAAAAAAGTATTTTAATTCAAAGATACCCTGCGGGGTGTAAGCGTATTTGTTGGTGGTGACACGGCTAATAGTGGATTCGTGCATGCTGATATCCTGAGCCACATCTCTGAGCACCATGGGCTTCAAATAGGCAATGCCCT
>JASFGN010000178.1:0-6428 GCA_050123735.1 Desulfobacterales bacterium
TGCGCGGATCGGGCACCGTCACAACCACCGCCGCGGATTTTAGAATACCGGCATGTAAGAGCACTTCACTGTGGGTCGCGTCTCCCGGATAGACAATCAGTCCCATTTGCTCGGCTTTGCGGGCTGATTTTGGGTTGAGCTCGATGACCCGCGGGTGGATCTGTTTTTCCAGCAGGGCTTCGGCAATGCGCTGCCCTGCGGGTCCGAAGCCGATAATAATCAGCTCACAGGCAGCGGTATCCTGAAGCTCGCCTTTTTGCACGGAACTGTCGCGGGATTTCAGCAGCCGGGAAAAGACCGCATTAGCCAGCGGCAAGGCATAATTAACCATATAAGGAGACAGTAACAAAGACAGAATCGAAACCGAAATAATGAGATCGAAAATTTCCTCGGAAACCGCGCCGCCGGCGCGCGCAATGTTTGCCAGCACAAATGAGAATTCGCCGACCTGAGCCAGGGTGATGCCGGTTGCCAACGCCTGCCGATCGGATATCTTAAACAGGCGACAGAGCAAATAAATAATAACGGATTTTCCGATAAAAACGGCTCCAAGACCGGATACGACAAGCGTTATGTGGTTAAGCAACCACACGGGCTCGGCCAGCATCCCGACAGATGTGAAAAAAAGCGTCACGAAAAGGGTGCGGATGGAGCCGATATCGGCACGTATCTGGGTGGCAAAGGGAGATTCACCCAATAACATGCCGGCCAAAAAAGCACCCAGGGCCGGAGATAATTTCATCGCATGCGCTGCCCAGGTCGATCCTAAAGCGACCACGATGACCAGCAACGCAAACAATTCACGGTTGGCAACCAGTCCCTTAGACTGAAAGATGACGGGCATCAGCTTGAAAAAAATCAGGTAAAAAACCATTACCATGGCGGCGGTGGCCGCCAGGGTTTTGATCAACGGCATGAGGATTGAATCGACGTTGCCCTGGGGGCTCAATATCGTGACAAGCAGAACCATGGGTACAACGGCCACGTCCTGCAGCAACAGAATGCCGAGAGCATAACGGCCGCGGACCGAATCGATTTCCACACGGTCAACCAGCACCCGCAAAACGACGGCTGTTGAACTCAACGCTACAATCGCCCCTAAAACCAGTGCTTGCGAAAAGGCGTACAGCAGCATCAGGCCGACACAGAAAATCGCAATGGTCACACAAATCTGCAGCAATCCGATGGCCAATACCTGTGTTCCCATGCTTTTGAGACGGTTAAATGAAAATTCAAGGCCAATCGAAAATAAAAGCAACGCCACGCCCAGTTCGGCAACGCCCAGCATCGCATCCCGGTTAAACAGGATAGGTCCTAAAACCATTCCTGCCAAAAGATAGCCGACAATCGGGCTTTGCCGCAAACGCTGCGCGAGGGCACCCATAATGAATGCGGCGCCCAGCAGCATCAAAACCTCACCAAGTAAAAACCATATATCCATAGTCGCTCCTGTTTGGAACCTTATCGCTATTGGTGCTTTCCAGCGCCTGGCCTGCGCTTTTCATCTGCACACCAAAGCGCCTGAATTGTTTTAAAAATGCCAGACCCGATATGCAGATCGACCGTCGCTGCAAGAGTTGAATCGGGTAGTGGTCTGGCTAACATATCAAAAACCATAAATGCTTGTGAATGGAAAAAATATACCATCTGACAATAAAAATTCAATCATCCTCAGCTCACCGGATCATGACCTGGCGGTTTTTCGGTTGCGAAGCACGCCGGACAGCATACGGCCGATAACCCGATCAAAAGATCAACTTTGTGACTTTTGAACTTGAAGAAAAGATAGAAAAACGATCCCCATACACTCCTTGCAAAATATCTTAGATTTGCGTATGACTATTTCGGTAATGATCAAAAGATGTGCCGCGGCAAAAGTTGCGGTCGCAATTTCAGATAACACCATATGAGTGGAGTACCTTAAAATCCAGCACAGGACCGGACGCCTTAATGCAATGCATTCAGATCAACACTTCTACCGCCCTTGACAAAGAACATCTTCATGTTGCACAAGGAGCCTCATTGTGCCTGATGTGCTCTTGACCACCGTTTGTCGTCCCTTCGGCGGCAACGGTGAAGGGGATTCTGTCGGGGCCGAGTTGTTTCATGCTCAGGTGACTCGCAGTCAGGGCATCTTCAGTTACCGTCAGGTAATTCGTTGCTGGGGCCTCGATTATATCGCAGAAAACATCAAGGCGCCAACTGTGGTCCTCCATTATCCTTCCAAACGTGAATTTCGTCGTGAAATCCGCAAGCGGCAGTATGACATCATCGGCATCAATTTCGTCGTGGCCACCTTCCACAAGGTTCAGCAAATGGTGAACATCATACGGAAGCATTCGCCCGGGTCGAAAATTGTTCTCGGCGGATATGGAACCGTTTTATCCGATAACGAACTGCGCTCCTTCAGCGATGTCATCTGTCGGGAAGAAGGCATCGGTTTTATGCGAAGGCTTCTCGGAGAGAAACCGGACCGGCCGATTTGTCATCCCTACACACCCATCGAGTCTCCCAGGGTATATTCTGTTCCTCTCAAGACCAAGGTGGCGCATATTACCGGCGGACTCGGTTGCCCCAATGGCTGTGACTTTTGCTGCACATCTCACTATTTCAAACGGCGATACATTCCTTTTATTCAGAGCGGCCGAAAATTATATGAAACAATGCGCATGATGGAGCGCAAAGCCATTGAGGCCGGGGATAATCTGAGTGGTTTTATCTTTATTGACGAGGATTTTTTTATTCACGAAAAAAGGGCAAGGGAGTTTCTTGATTGTGTGCGCGCAGGCGGCGTATCGCCATCAATCATGGGATTTGGCAGTGTGCGCGGGCTTTCACAATTCACAGCCGATGAGATTGCTGAGATGGGATTTGATATCATATGGACCGCATTCGAGGGAACCAAATCCGGTTACAAAAAGCTGCGGGGCGCAAAGCTCGATGAGCTTTACCACGGGCTCAAATCCCGGGGGGTGGCCATTCTAACTTCCATGATCATCGGCTTTCCTTACCAGGATCAAACAAAGATTCAGGTGGAATTCAAGCAGCTCATGGACCTGGCTCCTGACCTGTGGCAGATTTTGATCTACTTTGCATTCCCCGGGACGCCCCTTTACGAAAAGGTTATGGAGGAAGGGCGTTACCTGGATGCTTACCGGAATCAACCCGATTACCGGAGGTTCGATGGGTTTTCGATGCATTTTAAACACGAACACTTCGAACCAAAAAAAATAGAAGACCTTCAAAAGGCATTATACCGCAAAGCATTTGAAACGCTTGGCCCTTCCCTCGTGCGCGTCATGCAAACCTGGTTCGAAGGTTATCTATGCTTGAAATCTTCTTCGCGGCCCTTATTGCGCCAACGGGCGGTGCGAATGCACGAGTATGTTCGAAGTGCTCTTCCCGCCCTCTATCCTGCGATCTGGTTCGGGCCCAATCGGAAACGCAGAGCAGATGCCAGGCAATTTCTCGATGATATTGTAAGGGAATTTGGCTCCCTTTCCTTTAAAAAGCGGCTGGCGTGTTGGGGCACGCTTCCCTTATCTTTCTGGACATGGATGACGGAGCGGCTGGGGTTGTTCCAACAGCCAAGGCTTTTTCGCAGGGAACATCGTATCTGATCTTATAACTCGTTCCTCTTCAATTATGTTCTTCTATATGCTAAAGTAATGTGGCCTTTCAAAATGGCGGCATAGCCAAGTGGTAAGGCAGAGGATTGCAAATCCTTCATCCCCTGGTTCGACTCCGGGTGCCGCCTCCAGAAATCTCTCTATCGGCTACATGATCAATGTTGATTCGAGTCCGAGATCATGAACACCTTGCTTTACAGGAATCTCCATGGCCTTTAATATCGATTTTGTATGTCACCTTTGCCCTCGACCTTAAAACCTTCCTTATATATGCGATTATCATCCTGTTTCAGGTAGCGATTTAAATGGCACCTGATGTCCATTGTTTCGTCTCGGTATGACCCCATATCCGGGAAGGGACGGGTTCTGGATTTCGGTGGGACGATCAGATTCGTACGGTGGAAGTTAAAATTATGGACATCTTGTAGCGTCTGGCTTGTGCCTCTGAAAAACAAGATGCAAATACGGCGGAGCATCCAATGCGTTTGGTTCCAAATTTTCTGACGCATCATAACATTCAAGGGGAGCTGGGCGATTCTTTATCGCTAACCGGTTCGAGGCGGATGAGACTGCCATTGGATTCGTCGGTAAGGACATACAGCAGCCCATCGGGCCCCTGGCGAACATCTCTGACCCGCTGGCCGATTCGCAGGGCAGACTGGACGACGACCTCGCCGGCTTCATTCAGATCGATTCGCCGAATGTCCTGGGATTTTAGACCTCCGACAAATAGATCTCCTTGCCACTGCTCAAAGCGGGTGCCGGAGTAAACCACCAGCCCGGAAGGTGCAATGGCCGTCATCCAGACCGCCACTGGATCGACCAGGCCAGGCTTTGACGTATGCGGTGAAATTTTGGATCCATCAAAGTATTCGCGGCTGAATGTGACCGTCGGCCAACCGTAATTTCTGCCCGGCCGGATGAGATTGAGTTCATCGCCTCCCAGAGCGCCATGTTCTGACGCCCAAACCATCGAACGCAGAGGGTCGTAGGCCAACCCCTGAATATTGCGGTGGCCGTAGCTCCAGATCTCTGGTTGGGCATCGGCAGAGTCGGCAAAAGGATTGTCCGGCGGAACAGCGCCGTCATCTTTCAGGCGCAGGATTTTTCCCAGGTGGCTGCGGCGGCTTTGTGCCTGCTTGCGAATCCAATCACCCTCCAGTCTGACCGGCGGATTGCCTCCGTCGCCAATTGAGACCAGCAGAGTTTCATCCGGCAGCCACAGCAGGCGTGAGCCGAAATGCTGGCCGCCGACTTTGTTGGCTCCCACTTCAAAAATCACCTGCCAGTTGGTCAGCCGGTTGCCGTTAAGAACGGCGGTTGCCACGCGGGTGCGATTGGCGAAGGTATTGCCGTGTGCGTAGGTGAAATAGAGCCGGCGGTTTTTCTCAAATCGGGGGTGCAGGCTGATATCGAGCAGCCCGCCCTGACCGGAATCGAAAACCTCCGGAACGCCGGCAACCGATCCAGAAGCAAGTCGGCCGTCCTGCACGCGTCGCAGCCGTCCCGGCCGTTCGGTTACGAGAATATCACCGCTGGGCAGCCAGACCATTCCCCAGGGATGCTCCAGCCCCCGCAGAAGCACTACGGCGCGAAAGCCGCGCTCGGCCGGGACATCACTTTGGGTGATATACGGCTGCGCCAGAAGCCGGCCGGCGCACATCACCAGAAAAAATAAGACAATTGCAAAACTTAAGCGTGGCTTCATTGGAGGTCCCTGTGTCATGGGTGTCATTTGTCATGGGTGTCAAATCTTGATTAGTGCTTTAATCTGATTAAACTTATTTTCAAGTGCCCGGTTGTTCCTGAGCAAATCTTTGAAAATCCGAACTCTTCGGCTTACAGCCGAATAGCTCAAGCCAAATTTTACACCAATCTGCTGGTTGGTTAACTGCCCGGTCTGCCACAGCAAATAGATCAGCAAATCCCGCTTTTCTTTATCTGCAGCCGAAATTCTGCCCGTTTTACGGTAGTGTTGCGGGTCGCAGCTTAAAATCTTAGCTGCTTTTAAAATGGCAGCATCCGCATCGATGTTTCGTTTTAATTGCTTTTGGACAGGCATCTCCGCATTGGGGACAGCGGGAAGATAGCGCTTTTTTATCTTTTCGCTAAAGGCTTGGCTGCCTAAAAATATCCCATGGCGCAAATCTTCCCAAAGACGCTGCTCTTCTTTTGAATAGCGTTGTGCATGTTGCCGATAGGCGCTGTGTTTGTCATCCACATTGACAAATTGCGACAAAATCATTTCGGTATTGAGCCATGCCGGTATGGCTTTGCCATAGGCATAGGCCCGATAACTGCTCCACCGGTATGATGCCAGACGCTTGACCATACCGGCCCTCAAAGGATTGCGATGAATGTAATATGACAGCTGCAACAGATAGGCATCATTTTCAACAACCATATTTTTAAATCGACCCTGGAAAAGATGCCCGCTGCGCGCATGGCGACTATTAAATCGATTGGTATAGGTGACGCCAAACCAATGCATGCATTTGGATAGGTTGGCCCGAGGGGTTCGAAACAAAAGATGGTAGTGGTTGTCCATCAACACATAGGCAAAAACGTCAGTTTCAAATCGTTCGGCCATCTGCCCGATGCAGTCGACAAACATCTTGCGGTCTTGATCATCAAAAACGATCGGACCCCTTTCATTGCCCCTGGATAAGGCATGATACAGGGCCCCTTCGTATTCAATTCGCCAGGCGCGGGTCATGGTTGATGCCTATCACAGCGCATTAGGCTATGTCAATTTATAATCACTAATCAAGATTTGACACCTTGTGTATACAGCTGCGC
>JASFGN010000179.1:0-6392 GCA_050123735.1 Desulfobacterales bacterium
ATGGCAACCGATAAGGTCAAAAACTGGGCCAAAGAAAATTACTACCTGCTGTCAGGCAAAACCGGTGCGGAGTCAAGGGAGGTTTTCAATGCCCTTGAATCCAATTTTGCCTGGACGCTGTGGGAACTGAAGGCGGCTACCGTCGACCCGGCCACGTTGGGCATCCCCAAGCCGTAAACATTTTGGATGTGAGAGACAGGCATCCCAAAGCACCTGTCTCTCACCCATTTTACAAAACCACGAATCAGCGCGCAGCAACGCCATTATCATTTCGGCATCAATCGAGGATCTTGCATCATGATTGAAAAAGAAACTCTCAGAAAGGCCGATGTTTATTCGGGCCTCATCATATTTTTATTCGGCGCCTGGATTGTCTGGCAGGCGTCTAAAATGCCCATGAAGGATAGCTGGGGAGGCGTACAAAACGTCTGGTTTGTATCACCGGCCCTTTTTCCGTTGTTTGTCGGCGCCATGATTATGTTGCTGGGTCTGCTGCTTTTCAGAACCGCACTGAAAAGGATCGGCCTCAAGACATTCGGCGACACCCTGAAATGGTTGTTCAGTAAAAATCTACTTCGGTTTTTAAATACGGTGTCCATTTTGCGGTTTTATGCGATGGCCGTTCTTTTTCTATCATTGGTTTATCTGAACATCCCGCGCATCGATTTTTTTCTGAGCGCCATGCTGTTTCTAATAGTGTTTATTACAATGTTTTATTTCGATGAAGCGGTGCTCTTAAAAAAGCTCTTTTTTTTCTATCTGGCCGGAACCGCCTTTCTTTTCATTTATTTTGCTGGGGGTTTAGACGATCGGATCGGCCGTATCCTGCCTTTCGCAAAAGATATTCTGGTGCTGGGTTTTTTACTGGGGTACTGCGTCTATGCCTGGCAACTGATTCGCGGCAGCTCCCTGTTGCGCAAAAAGTTTCGAACCGGTCTGATAATCGCTGTTGGGACACCGTTGATCATTGGTATGATTTTTAAATACTTTCTGCTGGTGCCCATGCCGTCCGAGGGATTGGTGGTCGCACTCACGGACGCCATCTGGTATTTCGAATTTTAATTTTCGCCCTGAGGGGAATCGCTTTTCCATGATGATTCTAGAAAGAATCGGTACGTATTTTCAAATGGTGTTTGATTTGGCCGCCGACCCGCAGCACATCGTAATTTTGCTTTGCTCGGTTTTGCTGGGAATCATTTTCGGGGCCATGCCGGGGCTGACCTCCACCCTGGGCGTAGCGTTGTTAACGGCCCTGACCTACGGGATGGATACGGCCACAGCCATGCTCTGTTTGCTGGCCATTTATGTCGGTGGTACCTACGGCGGTTCGTATGCCTCCATTCTAATCAACATCCCCGGAACAGCCGCGTCCGCCGCCACCGCTCTGGACGGCTATCCGTTGGCCTGCAAGGGAGAGGCAGGTCGCGCCATCGGTCTGACCACCACGGCATCGGCCATCGGCACGATTATCAGCATGCTGTTTCTGGTCAGCATTTCGCCGTTAATATCATTTTTTGCACTGCAGTTTACCTCTTTTGAGTTTTTTCTGTTGGCCTTTTTCGGCATTTTGATCAGCGGTACGCTGACCAGCCCGGATCTGGTAATCAAAGGCTGGATTGCCGGTTTCCTGGGTCTTTTTCTATCCTGTGTCGGTCGTGATCTTCTGCAGTTTTATCCCCGCTTTACCTTCGGTATTTCAGAGCTTGACAGCGGTATCGAGGTGGTGCCCGTGCTGATCGGCGCTTTCGGCATACCGCAGATTATTCAGGTTCTGAGAGAACGTTTTCAAATTGGTGAAACTCAGAAGCTGCAGCGCATCCTGCCGGAGTTTGGCACCATCGTCAGGAATATCCCTAAAATCATCCGCTCCGCTCTTATCGGTGTTGGGATCGGCTCTGTGCCGGGCATCGGCGAAGACATCGCTGCCTGGGTGTCTTATGGCGCCGCCAAAAACACCTCCAAACATCCGGAGCGCTTCGGCAAAGGAGAAATTACGGGCGTCCTTTCCTCCGAGGTGGCCAACAATGCCTGTGTGGGCGGGGCTATGATACCTTTGCTCAATCTGGGCATTCCCGGCAGCCCGCCGGCAGCCATGTTATTGGGCGCTCTGATGTTGCACGGCGTTACTCCCGGGCCCATGATTACCTTCGAGCACCCCACTTTTATCATGGAAGTGGCCGCCATTTTGTTGCTGGCTTCATTGAGCATGTGGGTGGTGGGAATGTTGCTGGCCAAACAGGTGGTTAAGGTTTTGCGAATTCCGGCCCAAATTTTCATGCCCGTCATTGGTATTCTGTGCATTATTGGCTCTTACTCGCTGGGAATGAATATCTGGAATCTGTATTTGATGCTGCCGGTTGGCATCATCAGTTACTTTCTGATCGAAATGGGCTATCCCATCGCACCGCTGGTCATTGGCGTGATTCTGGGGCCTATGGCCGACGAAAACCTCAGACGGGCGCTGATGGTCTCCCAGGGCAGCTTTTTGCCGATTTTTACCCGGCCCGTTTCGCTGACCCTTTTTCTGGTGATTGTCTGGACCGTGATCAGTCAGTTTCCGGCTTACCGCAAATTTAAAAACAAATTGATGGACAAGGTATTTCGTCGCAAATCATGCGAGGCCGACTTTGATACCGATAACCCCGAGGAGGGATGAAGAAAACAAAGAAGCGACGCTGCCATATCATTTCTTGATCATTTTGAAATACCGCAAAGGCGTTATCTCAAGGAGGAACCAATGTTAAAGATGGGGATTATCACCGGGTTTTTGTCGCGGACCAAAGACCGCTTTCATGAATACAACCAGCCGTTGGACCTGGATCAGAAGTTTAAGCTGATGACCCAGATCGATGGCTATGACGGCGTCGAAATCGTTTATCCCTACGAGGTCAGCGACCCCAAGATCACCCGAAAAATTTTGGACAAATACAAGCTCAATGTTGCCGCCGTCAATGTGAATGTCAAAGCCGAGCCCGAGTTTCGCGACGGCGGTCTGACCTCCCATGACAAAGCCGTGCGCGCCAAAGCCGTGCGCTTTATCAAAGAAGCCAAGGATTTTGCCGCTGCAGTGGGTGCCGACAAGGTGACCTGCTGCCCCCTGGGGGATGGCTATGAGTTTGCGTTCCAGTATGATTATGCCACCACCTGGAAATATTTGATCGATACTTTCGGTGAAGCCGGCAGTTACAGAACCGACATACCGCTGTGCATCGAATATAAGCCCAGTGAGACCCGCGGCCGCTGTTTTGTGGACAATGCCGCCAAAACCCTGTGTCTGCTCAATGACATTCAGTGCAAAGACATGGGGGTCACCCTGGATTTCGGACATTCCATGTACGGCAACGAAAATCCGGCCGAGGCGGTATCGCTTCTGGCGCAAAGCCCCTACCGCTACTACATCCACATCAATGACAACGACGGCCGCTGGGATTGGGACTATTTTTGCGGGACCAAGCATTTTCTGGAGTATGTGGAATTTCTCTATTACCTTAGAAAATACGGCTACAACGATTACCTGACATCGGATACCTCGCCGACCCGCTGGGATATCAAAGGCACCTTCGAAGCCAACAGCCGGCTGTCCAACCGCATCTGGAAAATGCTGGAAGACATCGACATGGACGAGTTTGAAGGGCTGATCGCCGGTAGCAATTATCTGCAAACGTGGCAATTTATCGAGGCCAACATCTTTTCATTAAAATAAGAGCAAAGGAGTTTGGACTGAAATGTCGTCAGAACCCATGAGCATTGAAGAACTCGAAAAAATGGCGGTGGTCATCCGCTGTGACATCATCGACATGATCTGCACGGCGGCTGCCGGCCATCCGGGCGGGTCGCTTTCGGCTGCCGATGTGGTCACCGCACTTTACTTCCGGGTGATGCGCATCGATCCCAAAAATCCGGACTGGCCGGACCGCGACCGTTTTATTCTTTCCAAAGGCCATGCCTGTCCGGTCTGGTACGCCGCCCTGGCCGAGCGCGGCTATTTTGACAAAGCGCACCTGAAGACCCTGCGCCAGCTGGGTAGCATTCTGCAAGGGCACCCGGACATGCGCAAAACCCCCGGCATCGATATGACCGCCGGCTCACTGGGACACGGGCTGTCGGCCGGGCTGGGCATGGCGCTGAGCGGCAAGCTTCAGCAAAAAGACTACCATGTCTTTGTGGTCATCGGTGACGGCGAATCTCAGGAAGGCTCCATCTGGGAGGCTGCCATGGCAGCGCCCCGATTCAAGCTGGATAATCTAATCGCTATTCTGGATTACAACCACCTGCAAAACGACTACAGCGTGGATGACATTATGCCCATTGAACCGGTGGTGGACAAATGGCAGGCCTTTGGCTGGAACGTAATCGATATCGACGGTCACAATATGGCACAGGTGGTTCGGGCGCTGGAGGATGCCAAATCCCACCGGGGCGCGCCCACCATTGTTGTGGCCAACACGGTTAAAGGCAAAGGCGTCTCGTATATGGAAAATGTGTGTGAATGGCACGGCAAAGCACCCTGCCAGGAAGAGGCCGATCAGGCTTTAGAAGAACTCAGGAGGTAAATCACGTGACAACCCATCATTACCGTTATCTTCGTCCAGAAATTCTGTCACTGCTGGCATCCGATGAAATATTCACCAAGGCCGAGCAGCAGCCGACACGCTATTCCTATGCCGAAGCCATCCTGGAACTGGGCGAGAAAAACCCCAAAATCGTGGTGCTTGATGCGGATGTGTCCAAATCGATCAAAACCAACGAATTTGCCGATAAGTTTCCGGATCGCTCGTTTAACTTTGGCATCGCCGAACAGAACATGATGGCTGCTGCTGCCGGCATGGCGACCACCGGCTTGATCCCCTATGCCACAACCTATGCCGTATTCGCCAGCATGCGGGCGCTGGATATGGTGCGCAACAGCATCCACTACCCGAAACTCAACGTCAAGATCGCCGCCAGCCACGGCGGCATCACACCGGGACCCGACGGGGTCACCCATCAGGGGCAGGAGGATTTGTCCATCATCCGCGCGATTGCCAATTCCACCATCATCGCGCCGGCCGATCCGGCAACCACCAAACTGGCCGTATGGGCGGCCGCCGAATATGACGGCCCGGTTTACCTCAGCTTTACACGCGATCCGGTACCGGTCATCTTTGACCTCAACTATCCGTTTGAAATCGGCAAGGCGGTCACGGTGCGGGATGGCAACGATGCGACCATCATTGCCAATCGCGACCTGGTCGTCCAGGCGCTGATCGCCGCCGAGCATTTAGCCAGGCGGGGACGCGATGTCCGCGTCATCGACTGCCACACGCTCAAGCCCCTGGATGTGGAGGCGGTGCTGACCGCTGCCGGAGAGACCGGCGCCATTGTCACCGCTGAAAACAATGTCTTCTACGGGGGACTGGGCAGTGCGGTGGCCGAGGTCCTGGTTGAAAACAGGCCCATTCCGATGAAACGCATCGGCGTGCGGGATACGTTTGCCGAGTCCGGCCCCTATCTGGATTTGCTCGAAAAATACGGGCTTTCAGCCAATCATATCGAAGCCGCTGTCGAAGAAGTCATCGGGCGCAAGTAGAACCTGATCTCAAAAATGCATTTTATGCTCCTCTTTTGAATCGGACTGCGACGCGCTGAGTCGCGTTGTTTTCGCCTTGCTTTGTTGAACACCCTAATTTACCAAGATCAGATGTGAAATCCCGCATTCATGCGGAGTGTGCGCTCTTCTATTTTGCGATAGGTTCTAATTACCAGAAAACCAGATCGCCTTGCCTTGCTCGCAAGGCGGACGTGGGCGCTCAGAGAAGACAGAGAAGTTATACAATATAAAAATTAATAAAACGGTAGCAGTTGCATTAAACTACTTTGATTGCCAGATTTTCTGTGGTAAAGAATGCGTGTAATTGGATCGACAAGGAGATTGTCATTATGGGCGCAAAAAAATGGCGGACCCATAACCCTGCGGGCAGCAAACGTGTCATCGTCACCAAAGAGCTGCCCGGCGAACGCTGGCTCAACATTCTGACCGCTGCCGATTGCCAAATCGAAATTTGCACCTCACCCGAGGTGCTCAGCAGCGAAGAGATTATCACGGCCATCGGGGATAGATGCGATGGGGCCATCGGCCAGCTGACCGAACCCTGGGGTGATGACCTGTATGCCGCCCTCAAAGCCGCCGGCGGCACTGCCTACAGCAATTACGCCGTCGGTTTTAACAACGTGGACGTGGATGCCGCCACCCGGCACGGGATTCCGGTGGGCAACACGCCGGGGGTGTTGACCGAAACCACGGCTCAAATGGCGGTGGCCTTGACTTTTGCGGCTGCCCGCCGCGTCGGTGAAGCCGAGCGCTTCTTGAGACAGGGCCTATACAAAGGTTGGCTGCCTTCATTGTTTATGGG
>JASFGN010000180.1:0-6392 GCA_050123735.1 Desulfobacterales bacterium
CCCTAAATCCGGCAGAATACTTCCGATTGGAACACCTGGGCGCCATTGCGCCCGGCCGCCAGGCTGATCTGGTGGTATTTTCCGATCTGCAACAGCCACTTGTCGAACAGGTATATTGCCGCGGCATATTGACAGCCGAAAACGGCCAGATGGCCTCCCATATTCAAACACCGCCACCGGCCAAGATCGCCCCGTCGATGCGGGTCGATTTGCAGAAAATTGATTTGACCATATCTGCTGAAAACAAAAGAATTCGCGCAATTGAACTCGAAGCGGATCAGTTGATTACCCATGAGCGCATCGAGGTACCATCTATTGACAATGATCAGGCCGTATGCGATCCATCAAGGGATTTGCTTAAAATCGCTGTTGTCGAGCGCCACATGGGCAGCGGTAATATCGGCAAAGGGTTTGTCAGAGGCTTTGGCATCAAGCACGGCGCCCTCGCCTCCAGTGTCGCCCACGACTCTCATAACATCATTATCGTCGGCGCATCAGATGCGGACATGCAGACGGCATTGAAAACGGTCGCAGACATGGGCGGTGGTCTGGTAGCCGTATCAAACCAAAAAGTTCTCGCCCGTCTGGCTTTGCCGCTGGCCGGGCTGATGTCCCTTGAACCGGTCTCTGCGGTGCGGGAGCAGCTGGACGGTTTGATTAAAATCGCCCGCAAAATGGGGTGCACCTTACCCGATCCTTTCATGACGCTGTCTTTTTTGGCGTTGCCGGTCATACCGGAATTAAAGTTGACCGACAAAGGCCTGATCGATGTAAACAAGTTTGAGATCGTCCCTTTGTTTGTGTGAGCGTCAATAAAAAGACCCGCTTCAAAGACGAGAACGAGGACGAAACTAGAAGTGGTTTCAAAACCTCAGATCAGGTTCAAGGGCAAGGCGCAGGCCGAGCGGGAAAGCGCAGCATACATGGGTATGTGAGCATTTACCGGAGGTCTGTGCTGCACCCTAATTTATAAAATCAGATGCGAATCCCGCCCAGCGGGGCAACGCAGCCATTGGGCCTTAGATGGGGTTTTGAAACCACTTCTAAGCAATGGCTATCCGCTCCTTGCGCGTCGTCGTCCTCGAGCGCTTTAGCGCATACGCCTGTGTGCGTCTGCGGCAAAGTCTAAACCGCCTTTATTCACGTTTTGGGTTGGTCGCTCTAACTGCACGCTGACTTACCATTGACACAAAAGACGCTTTACACTATACTTTGCGGGCTTTAAGTGTTCGGTATGTTTCATTTTTGCCCTTGTTCGCGGCGGGCGATCAACATAAACGCTCTCAAAATATGAATGGAATAACGGAATCGGTTCATGACGCTATCAGAAATTGTTAAGGCTCTGGATGCAACCCTTTTAACAGGGGAGGATAAACTCGATAAAAATATCACCAGATGCGGTGCCAGTGACCTGATGAGTGACGTGCTGGCCGCGGTTTCTGAAGATTGTGTCTTGTTAACCGGTTTGACGACCGTTCAGGTCATCCGGACTGCTATGGTAGCCGGCGTCGGGGCGGTGGTCTTCGTCAGAAAGAAACAACCCCCCCAGCAAGTGCTTGACATGGCCACAGAACAGGGCATTCCGCTGATATCAAGCCCATATTCCATGTTTGTCTCCTGCGGCAGATTGCATGCGTGTAACCTCACCGGGCTGGACGGCAAGCGATAACCTGCCATTGAAGGATTTCCGGCCGGTCCGGATAACCGGACGATCCGAAATTTTTAGGCCCATGCCCCGACTAAAAAAAAGCTTTCACATCAAAGCCAGGGATTTTATCCGTGCGGGTGAAGCTTCGATCAATGTTCAAAACCTTCTCAAATCCATGGATTTTGATCCACGCTTAATTCGGCGGGTCGCCATCTGCGGTTACGAAAGCGAAATGAATGTGGTCATGCATGGCGGTGACGGTACCCTGAGCATCGAGGTGGACGAGCAAAAGCTGGTTTTGGAAATAATCGATGACGGCCCGGGTATAGAGGACATCGAGCTGGCGATGCAGGCCGGATACTCGACGGCTAATGATGACCATCGCGAAATGGGCTTTGGCGCCGGTATGGGACTTCCGAATATGAAAAAAAATTCAGATCACATTCAGATCGAATCTCCCAAAAACCAAGGAACTGCGGTTCGAATGGTTTTTTTTATTCCTGAAAAAGGAAAAACAAATTGAGTAAAAAAATAACCTCCACCTGTTTCGTGCATTTCGAAAAAGACCTGTGCGCCGGTCGCGGGACCTGTCTGCCGGTCTGCCCCACCAAAGCCATCCGGATGAAAAACAAGAAGGCCGTTCGGATTGTTGAGCAATGCATCGGTTGCGGTGAATGTATTCGTGTTTGCCGCGAGAGCGCCGTTAGTGCGGCAACCGAAAAACCAGAAATGCTCGGCGAGGATCACATCGCCATTGCGCTGGTATCACCGGTACTCTACGCGCAATTTCCCGGTGTGATGCCCAAAGATGTACTGCTGGGACTTCGACAGATGGGTTTTCAACACACCATCGATATGTCCTATTTTCTTGAGATTTTTCAATACGCCACCGAAGAATTCATCAGACGCAACCGCAAATCCGGTCAGGCCCCCTGGCCGTTGATATCACCGGTCTGTCCGGTAGTGGTGCGGCTGATCGCATTTAAATTTCCCAGCCTGTTGCCCAACGTCTTGCCCGTTTTGCGACCGGTGGCCCTGATGGCCCGGGAAGTCAGACGGAACCTTATCACCGAATATCTGGATAAAGGCCAGGAGGTTATTCTATACTACATCAATCCCTGTCCAACCAAAAAAGATCCCTCTTGCTTGCCGCCTCGCAGTCGATCCGCTCCCGCAGAGGTTGCCCTGGGAATCAACGATATCTACCCGCAACTGATTAAACATGTGGAGGAAATAAAAGCAGCAGACGCCATCCCCTTCTATCAAACCCGTTTTGAATACGAAACATGTGCTACCGGCAACGCTTCAATGTGGGGAATGTCCGGTGGCGAAATTGCCGACATGGATATCGACCGGTCCCTGGCTGTTTCAGGTATGGAGGAAACCATTCATTATCTTGAAAAAATTGAAATGGGATTGTTTCAGGATATTGAATATATCGAATTTCGAACATGCCGGGAAGGCTGTTTGGGCGGCGCACTCAATGCCATTGATAAATATCTGGCCAAAAGCACCGTCCAAAAAATGGTCAAACAATTCGGTCTCGGTAGACGTCTGCACCGTGATAATATTTTACGTATGTACGAAAAAGGTGAGTTTCAGACCGATAAAGATCCATCCAAACTGACATCGCTGTTCGGCGCCCGCAAAAAGGCCCTTACCATTGAAAATATACAAAAAATCGAGAAAGTGTTGCAAATGATCAAAGGGACTGATTGTACCGCCTGCGGCGCCCCGGACTGCCGCACATTTGCCGAGGATGTGGTGCGCGGTGAAGCTAAATTAAATGAGTGCTTGTATATCGTGGACACATGAAGCCAAAGCGCCGATCTGTCTGATATCAACAATCCGGCTGGAAAGGATACAGTTAAAAATGCAGGTCAAAGATCTGGTGGAAAAATTCAAGCTTCAAGTCGTCGGCGGCCAAAAGGGGCTTGATCGTGACGTCACCGAGGGGTACTGCGGTGATTTGTTAAGCGAGGTAATGGGAAACGCTCCGACCGGGTGCGTCTGGATGACTGTTCAGGGGCATCAGAATATTGTGGCTGTGGCCGTGCTGCGTGAAATGGCCGCCATTGTCGTTACCGGCGGTCAGGAACCGGATGCTGAAACCATTAAAAAAGCGGATCAAGAGGGAATCCCTATTTTGCAGTGGCCGGATTCATCCTTTCGGTTGGCCGGTCGACTTTTTAGTGCCGGGGTCGGGAACCCTGGATCAGAATAATTTGCGATTCGGCAAAAACAAGAGCGTGCCGGTTAATGCACTGTAAAGTTTAGCCACAAAGTTCCCGAAGGCTGCAAAGAAAGCAGCCATGATTATTTTTTAAAACGTTGTGCTCTTCGTGTTCTGCGTGGTGAAAAATTTATCGCAAATTTAACAGTCAATGGTAGCAAGCACCTTTGTGAATCATATTTGCATGATGTGTAGAGGAATTCAACTGTTGTTAAAAAAGTTTAAAGCCGACCTCCACATTCACTCCTGCCTCTCACCGTGCAGCGACTGGGACATGAGCCCCAGAAAGGTTGTTGAAAAAAGCCTTGAGCAGCAACTTGATCTAATCGCCATTTGCGATCACAATACCGCCGAGAACGTTGCCGCAACGATGCGCGAAGGCGGCCGGCGGGGCCTTGCCGTTTTGCCGGGTATGGAAATTTGCTCCAGGGAGGAAGTTCATCTGGTCACGCTCTTTAAAAAAATCGAAGATGCCCTCAAAATGCAGGAAATTATTTACAAGCATCTGAGCGGTAAAAATCAACCGGAGGTATTCGGGCATCAGGTGGTCGCCGATGAGCACGATCACGTCCTGGGCGAAAATCCTCGCCTTCTGATCGGCGCCACCGGGCTAAGTGTGATGGATATTGTAAAAAAGGCCCATCACCTCGGTGGCATCTGCATCAGTTCCCATGTGGATCGTCCGTCTTATAGTTTGATCGGCCAGCTGGGGTTTATTCCTGAAGATCTGCACTTAGACGCCGTCGAGGTATCCTATCGCGTGCCCCTTGAAAAGGCACGCGACCAGATTGCGGGTATCGGCCATTATCCGTGTGTGACATCTTCAGATGCCCATTTTTTACACGACATCGGTAAGGTGTGGACGGAATTCATGATAGCGGCGCCCTCTCTGGAAGAGCTTATTCTGGCGCTGGCCGGCAAAGATGGGCGCCACATCGTAAATTAAATGCGTGAGTTATCACTACATATTTTAGATGTCGTTGAAAACGGAATTACCGCCGGAGGGACTTGCATCTGGATAGACGTTGAAGAAGACGATAATGACGATCAACTCAAAATCACCATTCGCGATAACGGTCGCGGCATGCCAATTGAAAAATTGCAAAATATCAATGATCCATTTATAACATCCCGAACGACGCGCAGAGTCGGCCTGGGACTTTCGCTTCTGGCAGCTGCCGCCGAGCGTTGCGAAGGGGCAGTGCGGGTCGACACAGCGCCCGGGAAGGGCACCATGGTTGAAGCGACTTTTCGCCATAGCCATATCGACCGCGCCCCTCTGGGGGATATGGCTGCAACGATTACAACCCTCATCATCGGAAATCCGGGAATCGATTTCATCTATTCGCATCGAATCGATGGTGAGGAATTTAGTCTGGATACGCGTGAGATTCGGGCCGAAATGGAAGACCTCTCCCTGTCTGACCCGATCGTCATCCATCATTTAAATGAATCGATCCGATCGTCGCTCAAACAGATGGCGTCGAACAAAAAAATTTAAAATCCACAATGCATAATGGAGGCATCAGATGGCAAAGCTGACAATTGAAGATCTCAAAAAAATCAAGGAAAAAACCGCCAGATTAAACTCGTTAAGAGATGGCCCTGCAAGTATAAAAATTACGGTACATATGGGAACCTGTGGAATTGCAGCCGGCGCCCGCGATGTCATGAATGCCCTCATGGAGGAAATGGCGGAAGCCGAACGAGCGGATATTCGGGTGGTTGCTTCCGGTTGCATGGGCATGTGCTCCAGTGAGCCCAATGTCACTATCGAAGTCGAAGACAGCGAACCCATTGTGTATCAACGCATGGATGCCAACAGAATGCGACAGGTTTTCAGGCGGCATGTTTTGCTGGGTGAAGTTCAGACTGATTTTGCTTTAGCGAAAATGTAAACCGGTAGCTATCTTAAATTGGTATATGTTTCCCGATTCCTTGCTTTCGGTTGGCAGTAGTCGGTTCAAAGGTTCGGCGTTCAAAGGTTCAGAGGTTAGAAAATCACAAACAGCTGACAGGGATAAGAATTTAGAGAACAGATGGCAGATTTCAAAACGCGGGGTTTATCCCCTTCCAAAAAACCAAGTCTCTGAACCTTTGAAGCCGGGAATCTTGAACCTGAGGAAGATATTGATGATGGTAGACGGAAAAGATCTCAGGACGATCTGGTTAAGCCCCGATGAAAAATCGGTTAAAATCATCGATCAGCGGCGCCTGCCACATGAATTGGTGCTGATCGATTTAAAAACTGTTGATGATGCCATCACAGCCATCAGAGAGATGGCTGTCCGCGGCGCCCCTCTGATCGGGGCTACCGGCGCTTACGGTGTTTATCTGGCCGCCGTGAACGCCCCCCGAAATTCGAGCGAAAACAGCTACTGGCTTGCCGAATGCGACCGCCTCAAATCAGCCCGGCCCACGGCGGTCAATCTCGCCTGGGCGGTAGACAGGGTCCTGCAGAAAGTATTGCAAGAAAAGCGGGCGGATAAGCGCGTTGCCGCCGCCAGAGAT
>JASFGN010000181.1:0-6391 GCA_050123735.1 Desulfobacterales bacterium
CAGTATGTGAGCATTTTGAGGAGGTCGGCAACGCAGCTATTGAGTGTTGGATGCATTTTTGAGATGGGTTCTACATATTCGGAAGTTTTATGATAATACGGTTGTTCTCTCCGGTTTCCTGAACGGTAAATCACATCTTTTCCATAGCGCCATAGGCGGACTGAATGCGTTCACGCAACAGGAAGCATAGTCTTTCCATCACATTAAATCCAAAACGAGCGTCGCTGATCATGTCTTTCCTCAATTCGGCACCTTTCAGCACCAAAATGGTTGCAGGCGTCTGGCAAAAGGTTCTCAGCATCATAATATGCGCCTCATCCAGCAGGGTGGACCAGCACCCAAATACCCTGCCCCTGCCCAGGGTTGCGATGACCACCCGGCCTTGCCGGGAATCCATGTCGATCGTTTTTTCCAGCACCACCTGGCCATTTGCGATGATGTAGATGTTTTCTCCAAAATCACCCGCCTGGTAAACCAGCGCGCCCTTATCATAGGTATTTACCCGGCAAATTTTGGCAATATTTGTGATCGCCTTTTGGCCCAGGCCCTTGAACAGCTCACAGTTTGCCAGAATCTCTTCGATTTCAGCGGATTCCATTTTGAAAATCCTTTCTTTTGGTCGTCAGCGCGATGGGTATGCCACCATGCTGTTGACACTGAACGGCAGCGAATAGACAATAAACAGCCATTCCCTTGTCCGGTAAGATAGGCCATGATACATAAATGGCGGCTGATAATCAAGATTTGCGATGGGCCATACTCGGGATGTGCTTGAAAAATATACTGCATAGCGTACAGACAGCATTCAGAGACCATGAAATTAACAGTAGCTAAGCCGGCGCCTGATGATGCCGGATTTTACAAGATCTTTTCGAAGCTGGATTGATTTTCCCGCCCTAAAATTGTATCAGGGATCATGTTCGGAACAATTCTAATTTCCATCTGCACACTGATGCACATTTACGTTTTCTGGCGGCTCACCTCGGTGCCGCTGGTGAGCCGGCACGTGTCGTTGAATTTCCTCATCACCGCAGGCGTGCTCCTGTGGGCCATCTTATTCATCGGGCGTGTATACGGTCACAGAGGCACGGGAGCCCTGGCCACCGTATCCGAATTTTCCGGTATGATCTGGATGGGGACGCTGTTGCTGCTCTTCATCTGTCTTCTGGCAGCAGATTTGATTACCCTGTTCGGCTTCCTGCTACCCCGCCTGGCACCTTTGATCCGCACCTGGGCTTTGTTTGCCGGGGTCTTGCTTTCAATCATCGCGCTGGTTCAGGGCTTGCGGTCGCCGGTGGTGCAAAATTATGAAGTGCGCCTTGCAGATTTTCCGCGTGAGATGGATAAAACGGTACTTGTGGCCATGTCCGACCTGCACCTCGGCTCGTTGATCGGCAAACGCTGGCTGGCAGCACGCGTTGCCCAGGTCAGAGAGCAGCGTCCCGACCTGGTGGTCTTTCTCGGCGATCTATTTGAAGGCCATGGCCAACTTGAGGAGGAACTGGTTTCCGTCCTGCGGGGCATCTATGCGCCGCTCGGCGTCTGGGCCGTCACCGGAAATCACGAATTTCACGGCGGCAGCAGCAGCATGCGCCTTTTTGATCAAGCCGGCATCCAGCTGCTGCGCAATCGCTGGATTGAGCTGCGGCCCGGCTTTTTCCTGTCGGGGGTGGACGATCTGACGGCGCAACACCGGTCCGGCCATGATGGCGATCTCATATCGCAGGCGCTTTCAGGTCGGCCGCCGGGTGCAACGATCCTGCTCTCGCATACGCCATGGCAAACCGAGAAGGCCGCCCGTGCCGGGGCAGACCTGATGCTCTGCGGTCATACCCACGGCGGCCAGCTCTGGCCTTTTAACTACCTGGTCAGCCGCACCTACCCGCTGCTGGCAGGGCGCTACGAGGTGGATGGCATGCCGGTCATTGTAACCCGCGGCACCGGCACGTGGGGACCGCGTATGCGCCTCTGGCACCCCGGCGAAATCCTTCGCATCACTTTACGAGGCCAGTAAGATATTCAATATTTCATCCGGCATCGACCAGATGCATTCGGTGCATTACCCGCAATCAGTTGTTCGGGATCGTAACGTTTTGGGTCAGGTCACTTTCATGTGCCGAAGCGCTTCTGCCGGGTCTGCCGCGATTGCGTCAGCAGTGCCTGCTTTTATGTTTTTCACCTCAAGGATATAGGATAATATACCATTCCAGAAGCCGGACCCGCCGCTTGCGAGCAAACCCAGGGCAATATAGCCCCAGATGTTATTTAACGCGTCTGATAAAACCACGCTCACTGCCGGTTTGGCTAAAATTGCGGTTACAATACCGCCGCAAAAGGCCAGGACATGAAGGGCAGCTCTTCTGTGGCCCTCCTTTTTCGGCTCCTCGTATTTAGTACTCAACCAGGGGATACAATTTTTTACGATTTCTACCAATCGTTCAGTCGACACACTCAAAGCCACCAAGAGCGTCACATAATTTGTTATGACTGCAGATGCGTCCATTTTTCCTCCTCTCGATTAATATCATTTGCGGACTTCATAAAATAGAAAGGGAACAAAGGGAAGGTCCATCATATGGCACCTTTGGCTCCAGCTCATAGCTGATAGCTCAGTATGGTTCAATTGTTAAGTATTAAATAGTTCCCGTAACCGGCTCCAGGGCCATTTCGTGTTGCTATCAAGAGCTATTTAATGCGGATGGAAATTGTTGTTTGCAGGGTGCTTTCCGCAGTATTCTAATGACCCTTAAATGCGATAAATAGACGGTATAAAATAGCGGAGATTACCGCCGTCGTCGGAATGGTCAGAAGCCAGGCCGAAACGATATTTGCGGCCACCCCCCATCTAACGGCCGACAGCTTGGTGGTCGCGCCAACGCCGATGATCGCTCCGGTAATGGTGTGGGTTGTTGAAACCGGAATACCGCCCAGCGTTGAAAGCAATATCGACGATGCAGCAGCGGTCTCGGCGCAGAATCCGTGAACCGGTTTTAGTTTGGTCATTTTCATTCCGAGGGTCTCAATGACACGCCATCCACCGGCCAGCGTGCCCAGGGCGATAGCTACATGGCATGTTATCACGATCCAGAATGGCACCTGAAATTCTCCTTTCAGGTAACCGGTGCTGTACAATAGCACGGTTATGATCCCCATGGTCTTCTGGGCATCATTGGTGCCGTGGCCGAGGCTGTATGCGCCTGCCGAAATCAGCTGCAGTCGTCGAAACCAGCGGTCAATTCGCCGGGGATGGCCGCGCCGGCAAATCCAGTAAACCGCAACCATCAGTACGTAACCTAAAAATGTCCCCAAAAACGGGGCGACTACGATAAAGACGGCAATTTTCAGCAAACCGCTCCAGATCAGCGCCTGAAAGCCGGCCTTTGCTATGCCTGAGCCCACCAGACCACCGACCAGTGCATGGGAAACGCTGATCGGCAGCCCGATATATGTGCAGGCATAGGTCCAAAAAATGGCGGCGCACAAGGTGGAAAGAATCAGGATGGCATCTACAATACCGGGATCGACAATCCCCTTGCCGATGGTGGTGGCCACATGGACCCCAAAGAAAAAAGCGGCTGCCAGGTTGAAAAACGCCGCCCATAAAACCGCCAGCCGCGGAGACAGTACCCTGGTGGAAACAACCGTGGCAATCGAGTTGGCAGCGTCATTCATGCCGTTGAGAAAGTCAAAAACCAGCGCCACAACTACGATGAAGATAACAAAAGCCAGCATGACGTTCTATCCTCTGATCAGGCGTTTTCCAGGACGATACCTTCGATAATGTCGGCTACATCTTCACATTGATCGGTAGCGGTCTCGATCTGTTCCAGAATATCTTTCCATTTGATCAGTTCTTTGGAGTTATCTTCATCTTGAAACAAGCGGGCAATGGCCTGTTGATATGCCTGATCGGCTTCATTTTCCAGCTGATTGAGTTCCACGGCCAGCGCCATGAGACGATCGGCCGCTTTGCTCGGCTGCCTTAAGAGGCCAACCATCACCGCTACTTTTTCCGTTCCCCGTACCAGCAATTCAGCCAAGTCTGCGGCCTTCGGCAATATTTTGCGGGGATTGTAAAGCTTAAGGAGCGACGAAACGGCTTCGGTTGTGTCGAGAATGTCATCCAGGCCAACGATCAAACGCAGGATGTCCTGCCGATCCAGCGGCGTCACAAAGGTCTTATGCAGGGTTTCGATGCTGCGATGGGTCAACTCATCGGCTTGTTGCTCTAATTTTTTAATGCGGTCAGCGGCTTCGTCATAGGGGGCGCCTTTTTCGAGCATGGTCCTCAGGCCTCTGGCAGCTTCCGTCATAAAACCGCAGATCCCCTCGAAATTATCAAAAAAGACTTCCTCCCGTGGAATAATGGAACGAAACATAGCGCACCTTTATTTTGCCGATTTTTGAAAATTGATCAAATGGTTTACCAAAACCTGTCCACCATTCGCCGGAACTAAAAACCGCGACCGCAGCGACCGTTTCATAACCAGATTAGATATTCTTGCCCCTAGCCCGAATTTGCCCGAGTTCAGAAATCAGATCGATTTGGATCTGCTGTATTTCGACCAGCCGCTCCCACTGGTGGGACAGCAGATGGTCGATCTTGTCGTGCAGGTGCCGGATTTCGAGCTCGGCTTTTAAATTCACGCGATAATCGTGTTGCGAACGCAGACGGTCTTTAGCCTCCTGGCGGTTTTGGCTCATCATGATGACCGGCGCCTGAACCGCTGCCAGACAAGATAAAACCAGGTTGAGCAGAATAAACGGATAGGGGTCAAAAGGCCTTTTTAGCAACAGAAATGAATTCAGGGCAATCCATATGAGTAGAATCGAAGCGAATATTATAATGAAAGTCCAGCTGCCACCGAATGAAGCAAGCCCGTCGGCCATTTTTTCGCCAAGGGTCAGGTCTTTTTCGAACTCGGCATCGACGTTGCTAGAAAGCGTTTCGTGTCGCTGAAGACTCTCCAGGACCTCATGATCCAAGCTTGTCAGTTCGCCCTTTTCGGATTCAAGCAAGTTCTGGATATATTTCATGCGGAATCGATTCAGATCGCTTAGGCAAATATAACCCTCCGGTTTCCAGTCCGGATGGGAGGTCTTAATCTGCTCTGCCACGGCACTTCTGACAAGCGCTGCCGGCATCACCATTGATCTAACTTTGGTCTTGCCGCAGATATTGCAGACCATGTTTTTGGATTGCGATGCTTTCATGCTGGATATTCCCTTCCGGTAATTTGTCTGATAGACGGACATCACCCTCAACCCTTTTTAAAAAGAATCCCTTTAAATCTCGACCCGGGTGACAACCCCATGCAACTTGTGAGCCGGCAGTTTTTGAAATTGAATGAATGTCGGACTAAGGATGACAGCGATCGCACAGGCAATCAGGATGAGCTCACCACGGCCGGTATTTTTAAGGCCGGGAACCAGAACGAGGCCCTCCACCGCGCTCAGGATGCTGATAGCAGGGGTGATGATGCCATCGCCGATTAGCAACGAAATGCCGATAAGCGACAACAGGGTTACAAAAGCGACCTGGCGACTGCGCTTTAATAGCCTCACCAAAATCTTCTTTAAAACGATGGTGCCGCCTTCGCCTCGCTCCCCCAGGCTCATGGCCAGCCAGGCGTATTCAACCGAAACAACAATGACAAGGGTCCAAACAATTAAAGAAAGGATTCCGATCACATGCTCCGGCGTCGGCCGTGTCAAAAGAAATACCACAGATAAAGTGTAGATCGGACTTGTCCCAATATCTCCGAAAACAAGTCCCAGCGACTTAACAACCCCGGCCAGTTGAGGATCCTTTTTTATCATGTGCGCGGGTTTTAGATAGATTCGTGTCGCTGGTCCACTCACTGCTGACCCAGCAGGTAATCCGCCAGGGCCTTGCGATCCGCATCCGAAAGCTTTTTGGTTTTTTCAATGTGGCGTTTCATCAGGCTGGCCTTTTCGGGCTTGACAATGGCTTCCGCTTCCCCCTGCAGATATTTGATCAGCTGCTTTGCCTTGCCCTGATATGCTGCTGCAATCTCGGTTAGCGACGGATTCACTTTTGAGGCGCTATCTTTTTTATGACACGACAAACAGCCCTGGGATTTAAAGATGGTTTCCCCTTCGTCAGCTTTGGCTGTATTTATAACCAGACAGCAGATAGCGCAGAGTATCCAAATGCTCATCTGTTTCATAATGTCTCTCGCCTCTCTCCCCAATGAGCGCCTGTCTGTTCTGAATAACCCGTTTTTATCTGATGGTCAGCGTCACAAAAATCGTCGTGCCGCCCCGATCAATCAGAAAAAGAAGGGTGTCTCCTTCTTTAACGCCTGCCAGCAGGCGGTTCAGGGTCTCTATATTGCCTACCGGGCTTTTATCGATTTCAAGGATGATG
>JASFGN010000182.1:0-6386 GCA_050123735.1 Desulfobacterales bacterium
CCGGCCGACGAGAAAGCGCAGCATACACGCTGGTATGTGAGCATTTGGAGGAGGTCGGTAACACAGCTATTTGGCGTTAGACGCATTTTTGAGATAGGTTCTAGCTAAAAAGCTAACTGAGTTCGTTCTGGACGGATTGCATGACCAATTTCATGCACGCGTGCAGTGTTTTACCGACGCCCTCTCCCTTTTTGGCGCTGCCCGGGAAAGCGGGGACTTTCAGCTGACGATTCAGATCATGCTGCATTTTCTCAATATCCATGATCGAAATATTCTCACCGCTCAGATCTCTTTTGTTGAACTGCATCACCAGCGGCACCTTAAATATGCTGAGGCCGTAGTCTTTCAAATTTTGATGCAGATCTTTCAATGACAGCATGTTTTTTTCACGCCGGACTTCAAGGGAATCGGCTACAAAGATAATCCCGTCAGCACCCCTTAACACCAGCTTGCGCGTAGAGCTGTATCGGACCTGCCCCGGAACGGTGTACAATTGAACGCGTAAGTCGCAACCTCTCACCTTGCCCAAGTTCAGCGGCAAAAAATCAAAGAAAAGGGTTCGGTCCCCATCCGTGTTGATGGAAACCATTTCTCCCATAACTTGCTTTTTAAAACTCTTATGGATATATTCCAGATTCGTGGTCTTGCCACACCGTCCCGGCCCATAATAAACGATTTTGCATTCGATCTGTCTTTTTTTTAGATTAACAACCGCCATAGGAACATTCTTTAAAATATCGGGTTCTCTAATACGACTATCGGATCAGAATCATATTTCCTTTAGAAATACAGCATGTAGCCACTTTCCGTCTTCGAAATGAATTTGGGTAGCAGCTAAAGTTTATGCTTCTCCTATCAGCAGCTGTTTTGTCAACCCCAAAAAAGCCAAAAATTGCTGAAAGTAGTAATAATTTATCTTATTTATGTACTTTCTGTCAATATCTGTAAACCGATAAATCTGTTGACAATCGCCAAATGAATAGGGCAACATCATTTAATTTCAAACCATTAGAGAAGTACGGCACGACCTATTTTTCAGCCCAAGTTTAGACGCATCCACATGGAAGGAGGATCCAATGGACAAAAAGATTACGGTTATCGGAGCCGGCAATGTTGGTGCCACTGCTGCACAGCGGCTGGCGGAAAAAGAGCTTTGCGATGTGGTGCTCATCGATATTGTCGAAGGTGTCCCTCAGGGCAAATCCCTTGATCTGACCGAAGCCGCTCCGATCGAAAAACATGATGCCCGCCTTACAGGCGCCAATGACTATGACGCTTCAGTTGATTCCGATATCGTTATTATTACGGCAGGCATTCCGCGGAAGCCGGGAATGAGCCGTGATGACCTGATTAGCACAAATGCCGGCATCGTCAAAAAAGTAACCGAACAGGTTACAGCTGCATCGCCGAATTCGAAGCTGATTATCGTCAGCAATCCGTTGGATGCCATGTGCCACGTTGCCCATCAAGTGAGCGGTTTTCCAAAAGAACGTGTTATCGGCATGGCGGGGGTTTTGGATTCAGCCCGCTTTCGTGCCTTTATCGCAATGGAATTGAATGTCTCGGTCGAAAATACGCATGCTTTCGTCCTTGGCGGACATGGCGATACAATGGTTCCGCTGCCCCGATATTCTACCGTTGCCGGTATCCCCATTACCGAGCTGATGCCACAGGACCGCATCGATGCGCTTGTTGAGCGAACGCGCAACGGCGGTGCTGAAATCGTCGGCCTGTTAAAAACCGGCAGTGCCTATTATGCCCCGGCTTCTGCTGCCGTCGAGATGGCCGAATCGATTTTAAAAGATAAAAAGAAGATTTTACCCTGTGCCGTTTATCTCGAGGGCGAATACGGAATAAACGATCTCTTTATTGGTGTTCCGGTTAAACTGGGATCCAAAGGTGCTGAAGAGATTATTGAGATCACCCTGACCGAAGCGGAAAAAGCAGCGTTGCAGCACTCGGCCGACGCGGTTCAGGAGCTCAAGGATATCCTGTCAAAGCTGGATTACTAGTAGGTTAAGGGTTCAGAGGTTCAGAGTTCAAAGGTTAAGAAATTACTAATGACAGCCTCTGGCTACTGGCAGCTGGTTTGAGGGATCGTGCACCTGACAGCCACACAATTCGACCTTTTCAGACGATTAGAAAATTGCCCCGGAGGATTTAGATATTTTTTAGTTGAAGATCGTTAAATCAAATCCAGGAGCAAGCAGCCAGAGGCTGAACCTTGGAACCATAATCTATTTTGATTCGGGATGAAAATATCGATGGATGGCTTCGGCGGTTGCTGATGGAATGCCGGGAAGCGCATTGAGCTGCTCGATGCTGGCTTCCCGGATTTTTTTTATGCTGTTAAAATGCTTCAGCAAAATTGTTTTCCTGGTTTTGCCGACACCTGGAATTCCGTCCAGTTCTGATTGCAAAGCAGCTTTGCTTCTGCGTTTGCGGTGAAAGGAAATCGCAAAGCGATGCGCTTCATCTCGGATGCGTTGCAAGAAGAGAAGCAAATCCGCATCCTTGCCGAAAGCGATGGGATTGGCACGGTGCGGTTTAAATATTTTATCCTGAGTTTGCCCTTTTTTTTCGTCTTTTTTTGCAATGGCAATCGTATCAAACTGTTCCGCCAGGGCCAGCTCACGAATGACCGCCAGGGCAATGCTGAGTTGCCCCCTGCCGCCGTCAACCATGAGCAAGTCCGGACAGGCTTCAGATTCGGGCTGCGACTTTAATTTCCCCAATCGCCGGCTTAAAACTTCATGCATATAGGCATAGTCATCCTGTACATCAACGGCCTTGATTTTAAACTTGCGGTAGGCCGATTTGCGGGGCTTGCCTTTTTCAAAAACCACCATGCTGGCAACGGCCTGCGTTGCGCCGATATTGGAGTTGTCAAAACACTCGATGCGTTCGGGCAGACGCGACAATTTAAGCTTTTTTTGCAGACGCAACAGCAATTCCATTTCAGCACTGCGGGCTGCTAATAGCTCTTTGAGCTCGTTTGCTGCATTGCGTAAGGCTGTGCGCATCAATTTGGCTTTTTCGCCCCTTTTGGGATTCAGGATTTTTACGGTATGGCCTTTCACCGTTTTGAACCAGTCTTCGATCAGCTTTGCGTCCTGCATGTCAACTGATACCAGAATCTCTTTGGGCAGCGTAACCGGTTTCTCGTAATATTGGCGGATAAAGGTACCCATGGCTTCTTCATCGGTTGAGATGGTTTCTTCAAAGCTGAAATGCCGGGTCCCTTTCAGAAAGCCGCCAACAACGTTAAACACCGTAACCAGCGCACAACCTTTGGAGCGAAGAATTGCAAAGACATCCCGGTCCTTAAAATCGGTCGTCACAGCGATCTGCTTTTCAATCGTTCTTTGAAGTGAAAACATTTTATCCCTGAGGCGTGCGGCTTTTTCAAATTCCTGGGCCTGGGCGGCCCTGTTCATTTGCTGTTCTATTTTGGCGATCAAATCCTTGGTACGACCCTTCAAAAACATGATCGCTTCATTGACCTGTTCCCGGTAGACCCGGGGATCGACATCCATGCAACAGGGAGCCAGGCATCCTTCCATCTGGCAGTGAAGACACGGCCGCGTACGCGTTTTAAATTCTTTGGCACGACATTTTCGCAATTTAAATGTCTTATTGATGGTTTTAAGGGTTTCGCGGACGGCATGGGCGGAAGCAAACGGCCCGAAGTATGTGGCATTGTCCTGCCCGATTTTACGGACGATGGTAAAACCGGGGTAATCCTCCTGCAGATCCAGTCTCAGCGAGGGATATCGCTTGTCGTCCTTTAAGACCACGTTGTAGCGCGGCCGGTGGCGCTTGATCAGATTGGACTCCAGAATCAAGGCCTCTTTCTCATTGCCGGTAATGATCGTCTCGAAATCGACAATCTTTTTAACCAGCACACCCGTCTTCATGTCGGTATGGCCGCTGTTTTTAAAATAAGCTGCCAGGCGTTTTCTTAAATCCCGTGCTTTGCCGATATAGAGGATGATTCCATCGTCATCTTTTAGCAAATACACACCGGGTTCATGTGCGATGCGGGCAAGTTTATCGGTCAGGTTTAGTGCTTTTTGCTTTATATTTTTCATCTGTAACTGCCAATATAAAGTGCCTAAAATGAGCTAAAATGCCTAAAATTATGGTTTTGCTGCGCTCTGCCATTTATTTTAAAAATGATAGAATTCCTCAACTTTAGGCATTTTAGATCATTTTAAATTTTAGCTCATTTGTTGCCGTAAGCTTATGAAAACGACAAATACCCGGCTAACCGATTTTGCCTCAGTTTACAGTTCGAATACAATCAGTTTTTTCAGCTTTTGGATTCGGTCGCGCAAGGCAGCCGCCTGCTCGAATTCCAGCGCCTGGGCGGCCGCGCGCATCTCGCTTTCCAGCGATTGAATAAGCGCCTCCATGTCGTCCAAAGATTCGTATTCGCTGATTGTATCTGCCACTTCATATTTGGAAGCCGGTTCGGCTTCTTTGGCAAAATCAAAAATTCGGGTCACTTCCTTGCGGATGGTCTGTGGCGTAATCTGGTGACGCTCATTGTAAGCCCGTTGAATTTTTCGGCGCCGACGGGTTTCATCCATGGCCTGGCGCATTGAAGGCGTTACGGTATCGGCATATAACATAACCGTTCCGCCGACATTTCGAGCAGCCCGGCCGAAGGTTTGAATCAGTGAGCGTGTTGACCGCAAAAAGCCTTCTTTATCGGCATCCAGGATCGCCACCAGGGACACTTCGGGTATATCCAGCCCTTCCCGCAGCAGATTAATTCCCACCAGCACATCAAATTCTCCGCGTCGCAGGTCTTGAATAATATCCATGCGCTCAAGCGTGTTGATGTCCGAATGCAGATACCGAACGCGAATACCTAAATCCGAATAATATTCGGTCAGATCTTCAGCCATTCGCTTGGTCAAGGTGGTGACCAGTACCCGTTCATCGCGCTTTTGGCGAATTATAATTTCTGCATAAAGATCATCCACTTGATTTTGAGCGCTGCGGACCATCACTTGCGGATCGACCAAACCGGTCGGTCGGACAATCAGCTCTACGACCGCATCTTTTGCTTGCGACAGCTCATATTCAGCCGGTGTGGCCGATACATACACCACCTGGGATATGCGGGCCTTGGATTCTTCAAATTTAAGCGGCCGGTTGTCCAGAGCCGATGGCAGACGAAAACCGTATTCAACCAGGGTTTCTTTGCGCGAGCGATCACCGCGATACATACCGCGCAACTGGGGAATGGCAATGTGACTTTCATCGACGAACAGCAGATAATCCTTTGGAAAATAACTGAGTAAGGTTGGCGGGGGAGCTCCGGGCTTCCGCCCGGTCAGATGCCGGGAATAATTTTCGATCCCGTGGCAGTACCCCAGTTCCTGCATCATTTCCAGGTCAAACCGCGTGCGCTCCTCGATACGCTGAGCTTCGATTAACTTGTTTTCTTGTCTGAAATAGTCGATACGGTCCTTGAGCTCGCTCAGTATCGTATCGATCGCTTTTGTGCGGGTGACTCTGGAGGTCACGTAATGGCTGGCCGGAAAAACGGTAACCCGCTTTAAGCGCTTGAGCAGTTTGCCTCTGAGGGCATCAATCAATGCAATGTTTTCAACTTGATCACCAAAAAAATCGATGCGGATGGCCCGGTCTTCTTCGTATGCAGGAAAAATTTCCACCCGGTCTCCCCGCACCCGAAAAACGCCCCGGTAAAAATCGACATCATTGCGCTCGTAATGCATGGATATCAAATCGTATAAAAGCGTATCCCGCGAAAATTCCATATCGGTTTCTACATCCACCCGCATGGCCAGATAATCTTCCGGTGCGCCCAGGCCGAAAATACAGGACACACTGGCCACCACCACGATGTCTCTGCGCGACAAAACCGAGCGGGTGGCTGAATGACGCAGTTTGTCAATCATGTCGTTGATGGATGAATCTTTTTGAATGTAGGTATCGGTGGCGGGGATATATGCTTCGGGCTGGTAATAATCATAATAGCTGACAAAATATTCGACAGCGTTTTCCGGAAACAGTTGTCTAAACTCGTTGTATAGCTGGGCCGCCAGGGTTTTGTTCGGCGCCAGCACCAGCGTCGGCCTGTTGACCCGGGCAATGACGTGAGCCATTGTAAATGTTTTGCCCGAACCCGTTACGCCCAACAAGACATTGTGACGCCGCCCGTCTTTGATATGGCGGGTAAGCGCTTCGATCGCCGCGGGCTGATCGCCGTTCGGTTTAAATTCGGAAACAAGTTTAAAAGCAGTCATCGCAGATCTGTATTTCTGAGGTAATGTGAAATCAAGGGTTTTATCAGTGTGTTGGTTTTATACAATCCTCATGGAATAATGTAATATTGGAATGTTGGAATAATG
>JASFGN010000183.1:0-6348 GCA_050123735.1 Desulfobacterales bacterium
CTTAATCACCTGGAGCAAGGGTTACTGCAGAGCCATCTTAGATGTTGCATATCTTCAAACATCAAAATCCCAGGCGAAGTTGTTATGGCTGTTTCCAAGCTGAGCGCCAGACGACATGGGGCACTCATTGCGATCGAGCAAGAAGACAATTTGGATAATTATATCCGGGGCGGGGTCATCATTGATGCCATTGTCAGTGCACCCCTCCTGGAAAGCATTTTTTATCCAGGCAGCGAACTTCACGATGGGGCCGTTGTTATCCGAAACACGCGCGTCATAAAAGCCGGCTGCCTGCTGCCGTTTGCGCCAAAGCGTTCCGGAGTAAAGGATCTTGGACTAGGAACACGGCACCAGGCAGCCGTTGGTCTCAGCCAGGTCAGTGATGCTCTGGTCATTGTTGTTTCTGAAGAAAAGGGTTGGATATCTCTGGCGCTGCGGGGGCGCCTCTACCCGAACATAGGAACATCCGCCTTACTCCGAAAGCTTGAAAATCACGAAAGCCGGATGTAAACAGGCATATGTAGATGTTAAGGTAATAGCCGCAGAATTAAAAACCGAAAAATTACATTATAGTATCATTTATCAAAGTCCAGGGGGGTGATGACGGTGCGGGTTGATAGGTTCTGCTTCTGCAAAAGAGACCTCATGTCGATCTGCACTGCAACCAGTGTGGAGGAGCAAAAGAAGTGTCGATATTATCAAAAGTCCTCAAGCTCTGATAGGTGCATGTACCTGGTATTTGATAATTATTGTGATTGTTTGGAAGCCCAGATGAACTGTGAAGAACAGGATGCTCCTGAATATCTTTGAAGGTACGGCTTGATGGTTGCATGACCAATTGTGTCGAGAGACGAATAATGCCACGATATATTAGCACGCCATTTAACGATTATCATGGTCGCGATGAAGCGTGGTTTCAGCGCCACGCAGCAGCCTGTTATTTCGAGCTGCCGGTTGTCCGCGCTATGCTTCCCAGGTACGGATGAGGTGTTGAGATCGGTGTCGGTACCGGCCAACCGCCAGGGTTCGAAATATTGAGAAAATACCGTTCTTAATTCTTCAAAAATCAATTCGTTTATTGAAAGGTCCCGAAACATCATTTCCTATAACTTATTGAATTTTAATTTATTATTTGTTTAATCCGGATTGGCATGCCTTATGCTAACAAGATAGTGTGAATCAGATAACCGAATACCAATTGAAATGTAAAGGCGCAGTATGGAACTGTTTAGCGAAATAAGAGGAATGAAAATCTTGCTCGTTGACGATGATGAGTGGATCCGAGATTCTTTGCGCATTTTCTTTGAGGCCGAAGGCTGCCATATGTTGGCCCTGGAAACTGCCGAAGAGGGATTAGCTGCAATCAATGATCAAACCTTTGATCTATTTATTGTCGACTACAAATTGCCGGGCTTGGATGGTCTTGAGTTTCTGAAACGAATTCACAACACCCAGCCAGGTGCCATAAAGATACTCATTACCGCCTATCTCAATAAAGATCTTGTTGCAGAGGCCAGGAAATTAAACGTCCAGGGATTCATCGAGAAGCCGTTTACATCCGATACCATAATGGCATCTTTGGCGTATACCATTCGGAAGCGGGACCGAAACGCTCGAAGAGAATTGCATGAATCAGGCGGATAATAACATTTTTAATCGATACCAAAAATTTTTACTCACCGCTTTTTGTCTTACCCTTGCTTCAGCTATTGGCGTCTTGCGCTATCTGACCGGACCGGAATTGGCGCTATCGCTTTTTTATCTGTTTCCGATCGGGTTGGCCAGCTGGTATGTTGGAAGATGGAGCGGCGTTCTCATATCCTTTGCAAGCGCTGTATCGTGGCTTATAGCGGATTTAATGATGCTGAATTCATTTTCCAATATTTACATTCCCTATTTGAACGAAAGTTTCAGACTGATCGTATTTTTAATTGTCTCCTACATCATATCCGGATTAAAAGCCTCACTTGACAATCACAGGCAGCTGGCGCGGACCGATCACCTAACCGGGATATACAACCGGCGTGCTTTTTTTGACCTAGCGAACATGGAGTTACATAAAGCCCGTCGATATCAGACGCCGCTTTCGATCTTATATTTGGATATAGACAATTTTAAGCATATTAATGATCATTATGGTCATCACATCGGTGATCAGCTTTTGCGTTTGGTCGCCAAAACAATAAAAAACCATGTGCGTGCCATTGATGTAACGGCGCGATTTGGAGGGGATGAATTTGGCATTCTATTAGCAGAGACAGCATCAGGCCCCGCGTCAATGGTCGCGCGAAAACTACAGGAGCAGCTTATAGAACTGATGCAGCATAACGGATGGCCGGTCACATTCAGCACGGGCATTGTAACATTTGAGATCATCCCTGCCAGTGTCGATGAAATGCTGGAAGCAGTTGATGCCCAAATGTATCTGGCAAAGAAGCAGGGCAAAAACCGGAGTCGACACAAGACAGTTGCTCACCGAAAAATTGTCCCGGCAATGGTCAATTCGTAAGTCTGTATGCCATCGGGTCTTTTTTCTGATGTTGTCGGCGATGTTCACCCCGGGCTATTTCGCAACGATTCCTGCGATAACCGGATCTTTTTAGAAGTTTTTAGAAAAGACGGTTCGAAAATTTTCAAGTTTACAAGCTTTGCGCATCGAGTGTTGTTTGGTTGGATTTTTTAAGTTTAAGAATTCATTCGATATGTCAAAGTTCAGCATTACTGGCATGCTTCCTGCAGGTTCAAATTCCGCCCAGCTACAGCTCACTTAAAATAAACCACCGGATGCCTGCAAGGCACCAACGGTTATACTCAAAAAACGGGTATCCTCATGGAAAAAAGAACATTTGGCCGCCATTGTCACGAGGCAGATCTTGTCTGCGCCTTCTTTAACTCCAATAAATACAGCCGGGCCAAAATGGTTAACTATTGTGAAGGCGGCTGCTATTTTGAAACCGGGGTTGCTTACAAACCCGGGGCAAGCATTTATCTGAGGATTGAAGATTTTTCGAAGAAAGCCTCAAAACTACCTTTACATAACGGTTTCCGCACAGCAACTCTCGGTGAAGTCAAATGGTGCAAAGAAATACCGGGGCCGGAATCCAATCAATATGGAATTGGTGTCAAGTATTACCAACCCTACTAAGACCAAATCCAGCTGTTAGAAATCCCGGCACAGAGTGTTTATACCGCTTGTCATAATAATGTTCCGAAAAAAGGATGGCGGCATAAGTGTTGTCGCAAAAAAACGTTCTGCAATCGGAACGTTTTTTTGACAACCACTATAAGCGTAAGATAGACCATGTTTTTTCTCGCCTCCTGATAAATAATCCTCTCCTGCGCGAGTTTGCTCGGTTTCATCCCACCGAGCTCTCCGCTTTGCCGTGTCCGTTGGTCTCTAATTTCGATGTCGAAATTTTTAAACCTGTTCATTAAATTTTTACAAACACAACTATAAGTTGGGGTCGACAAATACAAAAAGCCACATAAATACAGGGTTCAGACCTTTGTGTGGTGAGGAAATGAATGGCACATAATATGCTTTAAAAATAAGTATGCGTCAATCAACGGGCGATTTTGCATTCAAGAAAAATGCATTTTTGTCGGATCTATCGGCAACAGGGTTGATAAATCTCCGCTGGATTGAACCCTGGTATCTGAGTTATGCCTTATTAGGCTGTACCATGGGCGGCATGTTTCCGATATTGATGCCGCTTCTGGCATTGAAGCGTTTCAACAGCGCCTGCCACGTAGGATTTGTCATGGCGGCATTTAACCTGGGAGGACTCATTGCGCCCATCCTCGGCCGTGTTGTGGATCGATATGGTAGTCATCGCGGCTTGTTGATCACCGGTCTAATCATTACGGCGATTACCCTGGCGGCCTTTGGCTTTACGAATTCCTTCCCGGTTTGGCTAGGCCTGGCTTTGCTACAAGGGGTGGGCGTATTCTTGGTCATGACGATCGGCAATCTGCTTATCGTTGAGATCCATCCGAAGGCAGAATGGGACCGACGCATCAGCCGGCTTCAGACATTCAACAGCGGAGGTCAGGTCAGCGGCATGTTGCTGGCAGCCGCTTTGAGCAGTCTAGATCTAAGCGACAGCTTGCTCATTACGGCAAGCTTGATTGCTATCGCGGTCTTGCCTGGTTTTCTGGCTCCCAGGATAACAAAGCAGGCGGTGGGAGATCTACGATCTCATGCCTGCCAGGACCATCGTTGCAAGGTAAATCCGGAGCCAACGCTTCCTCGGCTTTACCACCCTGTGCAAAACCTCAAAAGACATTTTAACGCCATCCGCCACACTGCATTCGAGCAGATTATGGGGGTCTGGTTTTCCTGTGTTGCGGGCATCTCCGCTATTTACACATTGTATCCGGTTATGATGCAAGAAATGTTTGGAATCGGGCGAAGCCTTATCGGGCTTTCTTTTGCACTCGCAATGGGGATTTCCGTTTTTTTATACACCCAGGCCGGCCGCTGGTCGCATCAAATGGGTTCCATTCGTGTTTTAAAACGGTTTATGGGACTGCGTTTGACGGCTTTTATTGTTTTTTTTCTGCTGGAATTGCTCACATTTGGCGGAAGGGTTTATTTGATACTATTAACTTTTATGGGTGTTGTTTTGTGTTGGCCTTTTATCATGGTCAGTGCCACTGCCCTGACAGCCGCGCTATCGCCCTGTGGGGAAGGTGAAGGTATGGGCATTTTTTGTGCGGTTTTCGCAACAGCCTGTCTGACAGGCTCAGCCGTGGGCGGCTGGTTGGCAACCCAGTGGGGATATCATACGGTTGTTGCAATGGCGGTTTTAACCGAAGCTGTAGGGCTGGTTATGGTCGGCAAAACCAGATGTTTGCAATAGGCTCATTTATTTCGCAATTTTGCAAAAAAATGATTCGCAATTTTTCTAATCTTAATCACCGTTAGAATCAGTTTTGAATTGCCGTTCACAACAACTCATTGGATTACTTCATTTATATATCAAATTTGGTTTTGGCATAACTTATGCTCAATTCCTGAGCGGATGGTCGCTATTTTTTCAGTTGCAAATGCATTGGCGACCAAGTGCCAGATGATTACAAAAAAAGGAGCAGCCGCGGCGTGCTTTAATTTGAATACGAAAAGGAGACAAATTTCAATGTCAAAAATAGGCCACAACATGGACACTGAAACCCGCAAGGCCCAGATGGAAAAGCAGAACAGAGAAATTATGGAAACCTTGCGCCACATTAAGAATAAAATTCTGGTTATGAGCGGTAAAGGCGGGGTGGGAAAAAGTAGCGTGGCTGCCTATCTTTCGGTGGCTCTGGCGAAAAGAGGGTACCGGGTGGGGCTGATGGATGTTGATCTTCACGGACCCAGCATTCCACGAATCCTGGGTCTAAAGGGCAGCCTTGAATTTGGCAGCCGGCAAGGAAAAATGCTGCCGGTCAATTATCTGCCGAATCTGGAGGTGATTTCGATTGAAACCCTCATGGGTGAAAACAAAGACGCTGCGACCATCTGGAGAGGGCCATTAAAAATCGGAGCGATCAAACAATTCATATCCGACTTCTGGACAATACAGCGCTTCAGATCACACGGGAATTCAACAAAATGGTCGATGAGATTGTGAATTTGACGCTAAAATCTTTGGCGGGCGGCATGCCCCAAAATAGTGCACATGCGGGTTAACGCTTAAACAAATTTAATTACGCAGAACGATCGCGTGTCTGCAAAAAATGATATGGAGGTGCTAAAATGCTAAATGCCAATATCAACCGGCAAACGGGTGCGAGTCGTCAGATAGACACCGCCAAATGTCTTGATGATGTTGAACTTGCTGAAGGGCTGCTTGCAAATGCGAGTCAAAACGGCGGGCAGCTCAGCCAGGCGGATATCGTTTTCAGCCTGCGGAATTTCCTAAAAATGAAATATTATCCGGTGGCCGTTAAATACTTTTTTTCAGAGAATGAACTCAACGATTTTAAGAAAAATACGGACTATAAAACAGCATTACACCCGTATACCTTCTGCCATTTCGTGGCGGCTTCCCGCCAACGCGGTGATATCCTTGTGGGTACGGCGCAAAAGCTGGGCTGCTCAAATGCTAAATACGTGATGGGCTGGAAAGAGCTGGATGACACCGAAGTCAAAAGCCATCTGAAATATACCAGGAATTGGGATCAGGCCAAAAGATTTGTCGAGACCAAGAAACGCCTGCCCCAGGGTCTGCGCGCCTTTGCAACCGCCCCGCTGCACAAAGCGCCTTATACACCGGATGTGATCCATGGCGTCAGCGATGTATTGCAGGCCTATCACCTGGGAAATGATTGGTGCGCCGCCTATGATACCCATCCTTTTGAAAT
>JASFGN010000184.1:0-6327 GCA_050123735.1 Desulfobacterales bacterium
CAGGATGATAAACCCCAGCATGGTGAGAATATCAAAGGGCTGGGGCGCAACAAACCAGTTTACCAGTTTGAGTCCCAGCAGCCCTCCGACCGCCGCCAGCGGAAGGGTGAACATAATGATCAACGGATAAATGAAATTCCCGAACAGGGCGGACATGAGCAAATAGGCAATGATGGCTGCCAGGATAAAATCCCACTGCAGGGTTTGACGGGTCTCGGTTAGTTTGTCAGCGACACCGCTCTGCCGCACATCGGCTTCCTGCAACATGTTTTGTTCGGCCATCGGCTGGATGACCCGGGTGGTGATGGTTTCCATGGCTTCCTGCAGCGGGATGGAAAACGGCGGGGTAACCTGCAGGGTTATGGTTCGCTGCCGTTCAAGATGACGGATCTCTGTGATGCCGGCGGTGCGTTCCAGCGCTGCGAGCGAAGATATCGGAACAATCCGCCCGCCGGGGACGGCGATCATGGAATGATACAGTTCCTCCGGAGTGCGAATATCTTCTTCAGAAGCTTTCAGAATCAGGTCGATCTTTTTCTCGCCTTCTTCTTTAAAATCCCCGATATCTCTGCCGTCCATCAGGACATCCAGTGCCACGCCGAAATCACGGGCGGTCATATTAACCGCCTTGAGACGATCTCGCGACGGCAACAAAAGCGCTTCAGGAAACAGCAACTCCAATGACGGTACCGGTCGTATCTGAGATTCCGGTATTTCCTGGGTGATGGCGCCATACAGGGCACCGGCTACCTGGACGATCCGGTTGATATCATCACCACTGATATTGACTTCGATGGTCCGGCCGCGTCCTATAGATGTCTGGAAAACACCGGCTTGTGTGCTCACGCCGAACATCCCCGGAATAGAGAAAATCGTGCGCCTGAACAGCGGCAGCATTTCAGCGGCCCGCTGCTCATGCGTGCTGGTAGCGCCAAAGAGCATAATTTGCTCGGCACCCACATAAAACATGTTCTTGATGCCGGGAAAACCATTGTGATCCTTTCCGAAATAGGGCTCATTGACACGATAGATGTATTCCCCGATGGCCTTGCGCTCATCAAACGAAAGCCCCGGCGGCGGAATCAACAGGCTGATAACCAGATTGCGGTTGCCCTGCGGCAGATACTCCGCCTTGGGAAGCATTATCCAGGCGCCTAAAATCGATAAAGTGCTGAAAATCAAAACGGTGGCGGTTCGGGTAATCCAGTTATGAGTGGCCCCTTTCACCAGCGCCATCATACCGTCGACCAGGCGGGCACCGATATGGCTGCCGGCCTGTACGTCCGTCTGGCAGGAGTCTTTGTTTCCGCTTAATTCGAAAAGTCGTCTGGAAAACATCGGGATCACCGAAACGGAAACAAACAGGCTCAAGGAAACAGCAAATGTGACTGCAATCGCAATATCGCGAAACAGCTGCCCGGCCTCTTGCTCCATAAAAATGACCGGCAAAAAAACGGCAATGGTGGTCAGGGTGGAAGCCAGAATGGCCCCCCAGACTTCACGAGCACCGTCGTATGCTGCCTGGAAGGCGGATTTTCCCATATTGCAATGCCGGTCAATGTTTTCAAGCACGACGATGGCGCTGTCAATCAGCATCCCGACCGCAAATGCGATTCCCGCCAGGCTGACCACATTCAGATTACGCCCCATCAGAGACATAAAGATAAAGGTGCCGATGATGCTGATCGGGATGGCGGTCGCCACTACAATCGTAGAAATGAAGTTTCTTAAAAAGATCAACAATACGATGATGGCGAGGATTCCGCCAACGAGAATATTTTGTCGCACCAGCTTAATCGCGCCCCGAATGTAGGGTCGTTGATCATACACCCACTCAAGAGTAATATTTTCAGGTGCCAGTTTTTCGGTGTTGAGGCGACTCACCACAGCTTCCAGGCGATCGGTAAGCTCAAGGATATTGGCGTTCGGCTCCGGTTTGACCCCGATGGCGATGCCCTCTTTGCCCAGATGCAGCATCGCCGCCGTCAATTTTTGGTAGCCGAATCGAACGGTTGCTAAATCCGAAACCCGAATGCGTTCCTGGCCCGTGGAGCGGATGACAATATCTTCAATATCTGCGGGCGATTTAAATTCACCAATAGCCCGGATGCGGTAATCCCGCCGTCCGACACCCAGGATGCCGGCGGAAATATTGATATTTTCAGCTCTCAGAATGTCGATCAACTCGGATATTGTCAGTCCATAGGCCGCCAGTCTTTCCGGTTCGACGATGATATGCATCTCTTTTTCGGTGCCACCCCCGATGAATAGATCGGCGACCCCGGGGGTCCTTTCCAGAAATTGCCGAATGCTATTTTCAAAATAGGTTCGATACTGGTAGGCCGATTGCGGGTTATCGCCGGTGGTTTTAAGAACCATCCAGATTACGGGTGAGGTTGCGGCACCGGTGGCGGTGATAATGGGTTTGTCGACATTTTCCGGGTACGATGGAACTTCATCGAGCTTGTTTGAAACCCGCAGCAGGGCTTCATCCGGATCAGTGCCGATGCTGAATCGCAAGGTAACGCTGCCGCGGGAATTAAATGCTGAACTTTCCATCTCCACAAGCCCGGGGATGCCTTTTAGCACTTTTTCCTGTTCTTCGATAATTTCCCGCTCCACCTCATACGGGGTGGCGCCGGTCCATGTTGTGTTGACGCTGATCTCAGGTTCGATGACGGTGGGGCTGAGCTGATACGGCATGCGGGTCAGCCCGATGATGCCAAACAAAATGATGAGAATGACACCCACGATGATGGTGACCGGTTTTTCGATTGATAATTTAATGGCGTCCATAAGGATAAAAGTTAATTGTTATTCGTTATTTGTTATTATAAATTGATGGTTAGAGACACCAACTGCTACATGGCCTGTTGGTAGGGCTTCCTGAACTCCCAATTGACGAATAACCCGTAACAAATAACCAAAACCTCATTTATTTTCAGACAAAGTAGAGACCATTTGACCATTGCGCAAGCGTTCGTTGCCCTTGACAACCACCTGCATGCCGTCTGCCAGACCCGCACCCTCTATGCCGGCATCCAATCCCTGATAACCGATGACGTTCACCGGAATCATCTGGGCTTTAGAATCATTGATCGCATAAATAACGGTTTGCCCGCGTACCGTAATAACAGCATCCCGGGGGACAAGCAGTGACTTGCGGGGCTTTTCGACCGGCAATACCACTTTGGCCGTCATGCCCTCGATCAGCGCCAGTGTATTCGCTGTGCGAATTTTTACCGGAAATGTGCGGGTGGCGACATCACCGCGGGGTACGACTGCCAGGACCGTTCCTGAAATTTCCTGGCCATTAATGGTGGTATTGACCTGCATCCCGATTTGAATAAAGGGGATAAATCTTTCGGAAACATTCGCCACAATATCGATCACATCATCTTTGGCCAGCACAGCAACCGTCTCGCCTTCGGCGAGCCATTCTCCGCGATCCACGTGCCGCTTGATGACAATCCCGTCAAATGGGGCGCGGATGGTTTTCTTCTGCAGTTCGATTTCGATGCGCTCGACCTCTGCTTTTAAAGATTCAGCCCGCTTTTCAAGCCCTTTTACCCGGAAACGGTTTTCGTCATAGGATTGTTCGGAAATGGCTTTGGATTGAAACAGCTTTTCGCGGCGCTCAAATTCTATGCGTGCAATTTCCAACTCCGATAAGACCTGTTCATAGGTGGCTGAGGTTGCCAGCAGCCGTTGGTTTAATATGTCTGCGCCCAGTTTAATGAGAATCTGATTGTTTTTGATATGCTGCCCCTCCTCAAAGCGCACCTCTTCAACCCGCCCGCTCATCTCGGTGGCAACATCGGAGACTTCCTCATAAAATACGGTTCCGATAAACGCTTCCTCAGGCACTATGCTGCCGGTTTGTATGGCTGCGACTTCGACAACGGCCGGAGGCGGTCCTTTCGGTTTGTCCTGACCCCAGGGCATTGAAACAAAAAGATTCAATAGCAAGCCGCTTAAAATCAAAATGCGCAGAAATTGTCCTGCTCTGCCGGACATGCCCGCCTCCCATTCCGTGTGCCAAAAGCGTTTATCCTTCGGCACCGTTGCGATCTAAAATTGACCTTACGACACTTAATAGGGCGTTTGCTTATGGACTAAGATAAGAATAATTGTAGATATGACAAGCGGACAGGTTACACCGAAGAGGACCTAGATTCAACTATGATCTTTGAGCATCAGCGGCGGGACTCGTTTTATAAGATACCATAAACTTGGCAAGTTGGCTCTTCTGCCGGAATAGAACTGAGATGCATATTAAAATAGATGCGCAACATCCTGTATAATCAATCTCATTTCAGCGCCGATTTCATCGAGTCTTTGCGGATCGATTTCCAATAATTGAGTTGAATCCAGCTCGCTTAATTCTACCGGGTCATCAAAAAGGCTGTAACCGATGGTGCGCGTCAGCATATTGGTCAGTTGCACGATGAGGATTTCCTTGGGGGTATCAGGGGGAAACTCAAGGCGTTCATGCTCGGTGACGACTTTTATAAAGATATCATCAAAGCCCCAGCGACGCAGTAAGACGCCACCGATACTCAGGTGGCCCTGCTGGATATTGGCCTGGATGACATCGAAGTTGATTTTTTTCTCTTTAAAGATGGATGTAAATGCTTTCAGCAGCAAACTCTTGCCGATATCGTGCACCAGTCCCATCAAAAAATAGTTTTCCGGATCCGGCAGTTTCAGGTGTTCGGCAATTAGCTTGGCACCGTAAGCGGACGCCAGTGAATGCACCCAGAGTTTGTCCATCAAGATTTTAAATTTTGCCTGATCGGTTTCATACAGGCTTTTGTTGGCGATGGCAATTACAAGGCTCAGGGTTTCTTTTAGACCCAGCCGCGGGATGGCTTCTTTTAAATTTCGAATTTTGTGAATTCCCCGATAGACCGGGCTGTTGGCAACCGAGATCAAACGCAGTGATATGACCGGATCTTTCTCGATAACCACAGCAATGTCCTCGGCTGTTGAACTGGGTTTTTTGATGACCGCCTGTACCTCCTTAACGACCTGCGGCATCACCGGCGGTAAAATATTGCCGGCGGTAAAATCGTGAATGATTTTGGTAAATATGTCTTTGATGGAGTCATTCGCTTTAACCATTAAATAATCGTCGGATTCTGCTGAGGTGGCTTCGATGTATTCGGCAAATTGATCGATCAATTTGCTGTCATAGCGTGTGCCGGCATCTTGTTTAATCTTAACCAGTGCTTCCAAGGCGGTGGCAGCCGATGTTTTGGAAAACGGGTACATCAGGGTGTCAAGTTCGTTGAATAATGAGATGATGCGCGCACCTATGGGAATTTCATCGCCACTCAGGCCATCAGGGTAACCGCTGCCGTCCATCGCCTCATGATGGTGCCGGATCAGGGGCAATAAATCTTTTAACGTGCTCAGATTGGAAATAATTTTTTCGCCGACCACCGGGTGTTTTCGTAATTGGACCTTTTCTTCTTCACTTCGATCTTCAGCATCTTTCAGCAGCGTCTTCGGTGAAAAAATTAGACCAATATCATGCAATAAACCGGCAAGATAGACTTTATAAATATCATCATCGCTGAGCAGTTTATATTTCGTGCAGAAGTTGGCGCTGTTGTCGGCTACCCTTTTGGAATGCTTTTTGAGCTTCGGATCCCTTTCTTCAATCAAAGCGCTCAGCGTATTTACCAGTTCAAGTAACCATTCCTTGAATTCAACTTCTGATTGGGGCAATGCAAATGCGGTCATTAAAATTTCCTTTGCCGATCATATATCGCTTGCGATTTAGGTAAACGTGAATAGCATATAGCTGAATGTCACACTTTTATCATACCATTTTAGCGTAGGAATATCCATTAAATAGGCTGTCAATCACCCCGTCAAATAGGGTTTGACAGGCATAGGGGATTTCCTTATGATCGCCTTGTAAAATAAGGACGAAGACCTTCATTTGAAAAAAAGGTAAAATCAAAATGGACCTATCTGCAGCCTGGAGTGCTGAATATATCGAGGCGCAATACAAACGATGGAAGGCGGATCCCTCCAGCGTTTCCACAGACTGGCGCTATTTTTTTGACGGATTTGAACTGGCGGCTTCCGGCGCAACTGAAGCCGCTGAAGGGTTTGACGAGGAACAACTCTTAAAGCAATCCCGGGTTGAATCGCTCATTTATCGATACCGCGATCTGGGCCATTTGCTCGCATGTCTTGATCCGCTGGCAGCCTGCCCAACCTCGCACCCTCTGTTGGATCTGCAGGCTTTTAACCTGACACCGGAGGACCTGGAGCGTAAATTTTTTAGCCGCCGCTTTAGCGCCTCCGGACGTG
>JASFGN010000185.1:0-6327 GCA_050123735.1 Desulfobacterales bacterium
ATATTATTCGATAATCTCAAGCCGCTTTATCCGGACCGCAAGGTAAATCTTGAAACCGATCCTGAGAACTACTCCACGCGTATTATGGATATGATGATCCCTATTGGCTTTGGTCAGCGCGGCCTGATTGTGTCCCCGCCAAGATCGGGTAAAACCATGTTGTTGCAAAGCATTGCCAACGCCATTATCGCCAGCCACAAAGATGTCGTGCCTTTCGTGTTGCTGATCGATGAGCGGCCGGAAGAAGTCACCGACATGGAGCGCACCGTGGCCGCCGAAGTCATCAGTTCCACCTTTGACGAGCCTGCCGAGCGGCACGTTCAGGTAGCCGAGATGGTAATCGACAAAGCCAAACGACTGGTTGAACACAAAAAAGACGTGGTTATTTTACTGGATAGCATTACACGGCTGGCCCGGGCCTATAATTCGGTCGTACCGCCCAGCGGGAAAATCCTATCCGGCGGGGTGGACTCTAATGCATTGCAGCGGCCCAAGCGATTTTTCGGTGCTGCTCGCAATATAGAAGAAGGGGGCAGTTTAACGATCATTGCCACCGCCCTGGTCGATACGGGCAGCCGCATGGATGAGGTTATATTCGAGGAATTTAAGGGTACCGGCAATGCCGAAATTCAACTGGATCGCCGTTTGGCGGATAAACGCGTGTTTCCCTCGTTTGACATCAAACGGTCCGGCACGCGTAAAGAAGAATTGTTGCTCCAAGAAGAAATTTTAAATCGAGTATGGATATTGCGCAAGCTGCTGACATCTCTCAATACGGTGGACAGCATGGAATTTTTACTCGATAAAATGCAGGGCACCAAAACCAATAAAGAGTTCTTGGATTCAATGAATGCATAATTGACATTAGGGGTTGCCAAATGCAAGCCTTTCGGTTATAAAAAAAATTTTATGAAAATTTTTTTAGGGGGTTGAGATAAAATGAAAACAGACATTCATCCCAAGTATCACCAAACCACCATTCAATGTGCCTGCGGTAACGTCTTGGAGGTCGGATCCACCAAGGCGGATATCCGGGTGGAGATTTGCTCAAAGTGCCATCCGTTTTTTACCGGAAAGCAAAAGCTGGTCGATACCGCCGGCCGCATCGAACGGTTCCGCAAAAAATACGAAAAGTTTCAACAGAAAAAAGAAAAGCCCAATTAGCAGCCCCCGCCTGCAAAGATGCTGCTAAGCTCACAGGCGCTTCAGCACCACCGATGCACCGGCTGAAGTGCCTTAAAAACAAGCGCTTGGCCTGCTGGCAAAACGACAGGCACTTCCATCGCCCGTTTCCTGTTAAAAATTCACCTGTTCAACACAGAAGTCCGTTTAAATTTTTAAAGACCGTTATGCTTGCCGGCAGTTATTGCGCTTGCCATCATAATGTTTTGCAACCTATTGATGAGGATGCCTCGAAATGTTTGATCAATTAAAAGGGGTTGAAGAAAGATTCTTGGCGATCGAAAAGCGTCTGAGCGAACCGGCTATTGTGAAGGATCGTGAGACCTATCAGGCGCTTATGCGAGAACACGCTGAGTTGAATAAAATTGTAGCGGTCTTCAATCAATATAAAAAGACGCTGCAGGGGATAGATGAAAGTACGGAGCTGCTGCAGGACCGCGATCCGGAAATCAGAAGCTTGGCCCGTGACGAGCTCGCGAACCTGAATCAACTTCGCGACCAGCTGGAGACCGATCTCAAACGGCTGCTGTTACCCAAAGATCCCAATGATGAAAAAAATGTCATTATCGAAATCAGAGCAGGCACCGGCGGCGAAGAAGCCGCACTGTTCGCCGGCGATCTTTTTAGAATGTACTCGCGGTATGCCGAAGCCCGCAACTGGAAAGTCGAAATCATGTCCCAACACCAGACCGGCGTTGGCGGCATCAAAGAAATTATAGCGCTGGTTCAGGGTAAAGGCGCTTACAGTGATCTTAAATTTGAAAGCGGCATTCACCGCGTGCAACGCGTACCGACCACCGAAGCCCAGGGGCGTATCCACACTTCTGCGGTGACGGTAGCGGTTTTACCCGAGGCCGAAGAGGTGGATGTGAAAATAGAGCCATCCGAGCTGAAAATTGACGTCTATCGGTCCACAGGCCCGGGAGGTCAGAGCGTGAACACTACCGATTCAGCTGTCCGCATTACCCATTTGCCGACCGGATTGGTGGTTACCTGTCAGGATGAAAAATCTCAATTAAAAAACAAGAACAAGGCCCTTAAAGTGTTGCGAGCGCGATTACTCGACCAAATTACGCGGGAACAGAAGGCCAAACGTTCCGAAGCGCGTAAAAGCCAGGTCGGCAGCGGGGATCGCAGTGGCCGTATCCGGACCTATAACTTTCCCCAGGGCAGGGTGACCGATCACCGCATCGGACTGACCCTCTATAAACTGGAGGATATCCTGCAAGGGGAAATCAATGAGCTCATTGAGCAATTGACAACTTACTTTCAGGCACAGGCCCTGCAAAATGCACAATCACGTCAACCCACTGCATCCTGAATGGACCATTTTAGGGGTGCTTCAATGGGCCACCACCTACTTTAAGCGCAACGATATTGACAGCCCCAGAGCCACCGCTGAAATTCTGCTGGCCCATGCTTTGGCTGCCGAGCGGATTGATTTATACCTGCATTATGATCAGCCCTTGAATGCAAAGGAGCTCGAGCGGTTTAAAGCCATCATCAAGCGACGGATAAAGCGCGAACCGGTGGCCTATATTCTGGGTTGCAAGGAATTCTGGTCGTTGGAACTGGCCGTTACCCCCAACGTTCTGATACCCCGGCCCGAGACCGAGTGTCTGGTCGAAAGGGCACTGACCTTTCTATCAGCCCGCTCCGAATCAGGGCGTCAACGCATCCTGGAGCTGGGTACCGGTAGCGGGGCGATTCTCATCGCACTGGCATCTGAGAATGCGCAGCACATCTACTGGGGGACGGATATATCCGCGGCGGCCATTCAAATTGCCCAGCGTAATGCCCTTGGTCACGGCCTGGCCGCAAACATCCACTTTCTGGTCGCGGATTGGTTCGCACCTTTTGCTGTCAGTCGGGACCTGTTTGATATGATTATTTCCAACCCACCCTATATCCGCCACGGGGATTTAAAACGAATCCAGCCTGAAATTCAGGCATTTGAACCCCTTGTGGCCCTGGACGGATCCAAAGATGGTCTGCGGTGTTTGCGCCACATCATCCAATCAGCCCATCTTTACCTCAAACCGGGTGGAATGCTCCTATTAGAGATGGGACATGATCAAAAGGCGCCGTTAAAGCAGATCATTCAGCACTGTGACCAATATGAAGATGTCGCTTTTTATACGGATTACAGCGATTACGACCGCATCGTCGCCATGCGAAAGCAGGCCAAAAGTTGAGACCTGTCAAATTCAGGTAATCGAAAAAATCCTTGCGATGCCCATCTTAATTTGCTATTTGAAATGGATTTTTTAACACACACGTCGCCGGATCTGTTGCCCGGTGCTTTCTGCGAAAGTTGGCAACAGGCTAAACGGCGGCGGAGGAAAAACCAAATGATGAAGGGAGAAAGAAAATGGCTTATGTTACGATGAAAGAGTTACTGGAGGCCGGTGTTCACTTCGGTCACCAGACCAAGCGCTGGAACCCCAAAATGAAGCCCTATATATTCGGGGCCAGAAACGGCATTTACATTATTGATCTTCAGAAAACGGTTTCGATGTTTAAAACCGCTTATAATTTCATCCAGGCAACTGTCACTGAGGGCAAATCGGTCCTTTTTGTCGGAACCAAAAAGCAGGCCCGCGAATCCATTTATGAGGAGGCCAATCGCTGCGAAATGTTTTACGTCCACAACCGCTGGCTGGGCGGTATGCTGACGAATTTCCAAACCATTCGGCAAAGTATCGACCGGTTGAATTATTTAAACGAGATCCAGAATGACGGCGCCATCAACCTGTTTCCGAAAAAGGAACGATTGAAACTGGCCAAAGAGCGGGTCAAGCTCGATAATAACCTGGGTGGGATTCGAACCATGAATGGTTTGCCCGGAGCCATATTTGTTGTCGACCCTAAAAATGAAATGATTGCGGTTCGGGAAGGCAAACGTCTGAATATTCCCATTGTAGCAATTGTGGATACCAATTGCGACCCAGATGAGATTGATTACATCATTCCCGGCAACGATGACGCAATTCGCGCGATTCGTTTGATAACTTCCAGAATGGCCGATGCCTGTATCGCGGGCAAAGCGGCTCATGAAGAAAAAATGCAAGCCCAAGCCGACAAGGAAGTTAAGGAAGAATCTGAAATTGCGGCTGTCAGCGCGGAACTAAAGCCGGGTGAGCGCAAAGTCATATCCGATGGGACAAAAGGGCCGGTCGTTGAAATCATCCGCAAGACCGAGACCGATCAACCAGCTGAAACGGAGGCACAAGCGGCGGCCGTAAAAGAAGATTCGGAAACAAAACAATCCGTTGAACAAGCGGATACTGAGGCAGCGGGAGAGTAAAAATGGCAAAAATCAGTGCGGGGATGGTAAAAGAGCTGCGTGAAAAAACCGGGGCGGGGATGATGGATTGTAAAAAAGCCCTGTCGGAAGTCAACGGAGACATGGATAAAGCGGTCGAATTTTTACGCAAAAAGGGTCTGGCCACAGCCCAAAAACGAGCGGGTCGGGCACTCAATGAAGGCATTATTCAATCTTACATTCACATGACGGGAAAGCTGGGTGTTTTGGTCGAAGTCAATTGCGAGACCGACTTTGTGGCTAAAAATGAGGATTTTCAGGAATTTGCGAAAAACATTGCCATGCACATTGCGGCCAGCAATCCGCTGGGCATCACGCCCGAAGATGTGCCTGAAGACCTCATTGAAAAAGAAAAGGAAATCTATCGGGCCCAGGCCCTTGAGATGGGAAAGCCCGAAAATGTGATCGATAAAATCGTCGAGGGAAAACTCAAAAAATTCTATGAGGAGAGCTGTTTACTGAATCAGCCCTATGTGCGCGACACCGACATCTCCGTTGCCGATCTGCTTGCTGAATTAATTGCCAAAATTGGTGAAAACATCTCGATTAAACGGTTTGTTCGGTATCAGATTGGAGAATAAGCTATCGTGAGCCAGCCATTATACAGGCGCATCGCCCTCAAATTGAGTGGCGAGGCGCTCATGGGTGACGAAGATTTCGGTATCAGCCCGGATATGTTGAAGTATGTGGCCGGGGAGATTAAATCCGTAGTGGAATTGGGGGTGCAAATCGGCATCATTGTCGGCGGCGGCAATATTTTCAGAGGCGTTGCGGCAACTTCTTACGGGATGGAGCGCGCTTCAGCCGATCATATGGGAATGCTGGCGACGATCATCAACAGCCTGGCACTGCAGGGCGCACTCGAAAAAAACGGTCTTGAAACCCGTGTTCAAACGGCCATCTCCATGCATGAAGTTGCCGAGCCGTATATTCTGCGCCGGGCGATCCGTCATCTGGAAAGAGGGCGGGTGGTTATCTTTGGAGCCGGGACCGGCAATCCTTACTTTACGACCGATACCGCAGCCGTGTTGCGGGCACAGGAGATACATGCCGAAATTTTGCTGAAAGCCACCAAAGTCGATGGGCTGTATGATTCAGATCCGGTTGAGAATAAAAGCGCCCGAATTATAAAAAAGACCAGCTACATGAAGATTCTCGAAAAGCAGCTCAGGGTGATGGATATGACGGCCATCTCACTTGCCATGGATAACCAGTTGCCGCTGGCCGTATTTAAGCTTAAAACCGAGGGCAATATCAAAGCAGTGGTTTGTGGCGAGGATATCGGCACGCGCATTTCTTAAAACCTTCCGGCCACAACATCTCCCGCCATTCCGGCACAATTAGGTTGATGTGGCCCCTAAATTCTTGTTATAATAATTTTTTCAATGGCAACAGCCCTTTACAATTGCCTTCAGGCATAATCGAGGAAACGTCATGATTGATGACATCTATCAAGAAACCACAGACAGCATGCGCAAGTCGGTCGAGGCGCTCAGCAGGGATCTTAAACGGGTCCGCACAGGGCGCGCCTCCTTATCCATACTTGACGGTATTAAAGTCGACTATTACGGGACCATGACACCGCTTAATCAAATGGCGACCTTGGCCGTACCGGAAAGCCGCCTGATCACGATTCAACCCTGGGATGTATCGGTGATTAAAGATATTGAAAAGGCGCTTTTAAAGTCCGACCTGGGGCTCACGCCGGCCAATGATGGCAAGCTCATCCGCATTTCCATACCGCCCCTGACCGAAGAACGTCGCAAAGAGCTGGTTAAGGTGGTTCACAAAATGGGCGAGGACTATAAGGTCTCGGTTCG
>JASFGN010000186.1:0-6307 GCA_050123735.1 Desulfobacterales bacterium
CCATCATCATAACGTTTTAGAATATCGACAATACGCGCTGTACAACCTCTGGTTTCAAATTGTTTGCCGCTAAAATACACGATACCAAAAACGCCGTCATTCGCCATGCACGCGTTAATCATTTGCTTATAGCGGTCCTCAAAAATATGTAACGGTAAGGACATCTGCGGTAACAAGACCAGGCCCAGTGGGAAAATGGGTATGATGGTTTCGGAAGGCATGGCATATACTCCGTTAATCATGAAATAGCTGAGGGGTCGGGGAGTTTTTCAGATTGAGCTGCTCCATGAATAATCGCCTGCGAAATCCGCGCAAACTCGTGCATAAAAGCTCGTACCAAAAGAACAGCAAAGCACATGATAACAACAGGTTATCTAAAAGCCGGGTCTGCTTTGCGATTCGCACCACCGTGCCGGTCCCTGTTCTTTTGCAACGATCCTTAATGCACTCAAACAGTGCGCGGTTTTCGCAAACGATCATTCATTCCGCTCCATTCAAGGATTTGAATGAAAAACTCCCCGACCCTTCAAATAGCTGACAGGGTCTATCGTATAACTAAGTTAGGATCAATGATTAAACAGTCAACACTCAGCAGATGAAATGCATTCATCCTGGCAGCTATACCGCTTGTCATAAAACCGTTCCGATTAAAAGCATGGCGGCATAAGCGCTTGTAGCAGAAAAACCTTCCGCAAACGGAACGTTTTTTTGACAATCGCTATAAAACATCAAAAGTAGAGCTGCGACGGGATCATCGATCAAAACAGACCTTAAATCGGTTTGATGTCTGGCGCATCCATAAACAAAGGCAGAACCTTAAGCGGTTCTGCCTTTGGTGGGGCCGGGGGCACGCTGCTGTAATAAGGTGTGGTTACTGATATTTTATACCGCTGCCTGTAGCACTCAGGTCGGCTCGGTTTCCTGTCGACCGGCGCCGCCCTGAATAATGCGTAATCTCACGGGGCCGGTTGCGCAGTTTATCGCCCGGTCGAATTCAAGACCGATACCGTAATCATATAGTACCACCGCAGCAGAAATTTCCCTGCACCACTGAACAGTCGCAAAATAATGATTTGCGGACGGACCGTTTGGTGACGCTTCGATGTCGATTCGAACATGGGTGCCGGGAGTCAAAGCCGCATCTGATTCTAAATAGAGGCCCCCGCGGCTGTAATTGTACATTCTACCGTAAGCATATGTTCCGCCATCGCAATTTTTGATGACTAACGGCGCCTCATAACCAAAACGCTTACTGGCTCTTTGATCATAAGCGGCCATCTGCTCGTTGGCTGGCTATAGGTTGTGGGTTAAATAAATTATTTTTTTGATGTTGGCCATAGGGTCACTTTTTAAATCATCGATTGGCTTCTATGGAAGCGCTACGGCTTTAATCTTCGAAATATGTCACGGCGTTCGATGCAGGATCCGTTCCAGCAACGGTTTTTATTCCTGCGCCTGGAGGTTCTGCGTCTTGCCAGGCCGCTTCTGCGGTCAAAACCTTTTCGGCGATCTTTACCGGACCGCCTCTCGACACCGGAATAGGGTTGATGATTCTGCCGCCTGTCATTTCCTGATCTTGATCCGCCTCTATCCTGTATGCCCCCATTTGTGCCCAAGGTATTTTCTCCTCCTGCTTGAAAAGAACAACGCTCATTTCCGGTTCGACAAGAGACCTTAAACGGTCCATATCCGTTGGATGGTCAAATGCTGCACCTCACTTCGGTAAAATGCCTAAGGCCGCATCTGAGCTCCGGCTATGCCTTCAACGCGTCTATACAAATAGCAAGCTCTGTGCCAATAAATGCGCAACCAAGAAACCAGCCTTTATGGGAACTTAGCGCCAGGAGGGATTAAGATGGTGTCTTTATGTGCTAGATCTTATGAAACGGATTCCTGATTAATGTGAACTTTATTTCACAGAGAGGTTTCTTTCCTTTTTAATCTGCCGATGCAGCTCAGCAACATCCTGTGGCGCCTGATGTTCAATACGGCGGCTAATGGAAATGACATTTGCCGGGCATTGAACGGCACAGACACCGCAGCCAATGCACCAATCCAGATCCACCCGGGGTTGGTCATCAACCATTTTAACTGCATCCACCGGACAAATTTCGGCGCATGCCCCGCAACCAATGCATTCATCCAGCTCGGTTTCGCGAATAAAATAGACGGCCATCAGCTGGTCGCGCGGTATTTTGCGGCGCCGAATAATGCCGACATTCCAGCAGTAGTCGCCGCAACAATTGCAGGTATGTTTTATTTGCCCCTGGGCATTGTCCACCATATGAACCAGCCCCTCCTTTTCGCTGTCTGCCATAATCTGATGGGCCTCGTCTTTGGAGATCTCGCGGGCCAGACCTCTATCAATCACAAATTGGGCCATTTCGTCATATTTGACGCACACTTCCAGGCTATGGGGACAGTCGGTGCGGCCCAGTATTTTTGCCGACATACGGCAGGGGCAATGGGCCACGGCAATTTTTTCGGCCGCATCAACAATCGGACCGATCTGTTCATTGGGCATGACGCCCTGCATGGGAATCTCAATGCTTCTGTTGGCAGGACTGTATTTAAAGGATTTGGTTCGCACACCGCCGTAAATTTTCTGGGTGGTTGGAACCGTAAAATATTTCAGGACCAGTTGGGCCATGCGTTTGGTGGTATCATCCTGTTTGCCTTTCCAGAAAAAGGTCTGCGGCAGTCCGTAGCCGACCTGCAGCAGGGCATAACCGATGGCGCCATCTGCGGTGGGCGCCGTATATAACATATTGCGTCCGGCCATGGAATCCAGTGCCTGGGCAACTTCCGAAAGGGGCAGATCCGAACGCGCTGCAATCGTATCCAGGCTGACGACCTGCAGCGGTTCAAGGTCATTGGGGATGGCCAAAGCCACCTGAGCTTCAGCCGGGCTAAACATTTCCCGGAGCAGGTCGAGGAGTTCATCGGTATACGGGTAACCCATGGTCAGGCTTTCCAGCTGTTTGGCCAAACGCATATAAAGATCATCCATGTTTGGGGTTCCTGTTCGTTTGTTGGGATTGTTTCGTTTTTGTTATGATGACCCACCTGTTCGGCAGGCGCGGTTGCCGCTTGCTGGCCTGCCACAATATCACATTTGGCAGGAATGCATTCGCTTGTCAAGCGCAGCGCCCGCATTCGACGACCGTTGTCGAAGTTTAAAATCGATTTTTATTTTTGTGCTCGCTTGCGACGGTGTTGACTTTCGATATCTTTTCTTAATTTCATTACCGCCAGTTCCTTGGCTTTGGCTTCGACCTCAACGGTAATGTTTAAATCCAGCCATAGTTTGGGAAAATCCTTTATGTTGATGTAGTCATGATGCCGCCGGGCATTTTTTGTTTTCCACCCGTCCAGTGGGCTTGAAATATGAAAAAGTGGCTCTCGGTTCCAGGTGTCCAGTGCCTTTGCGGTGGTGTCCTCGACCCGCATGCCGTCGGGCTGGCAGCGGTGATGATGGACGTCATATACAAAAGGAACACCTGTATTTTTGCAGAACGGCAATAAATCGGCCGGCGTAAAAATGCGATCATCATTTTCCAGTGTTAAGCGGGTTCGCACACGCTCGGGCAGTTTTTCAATACGGCGCGCAAGGCGGGAAAGCGCCCGGCGTTTGTCACCGTAAGCCCCTCCGGCGTGGATGTTCAGTACATCGGCCCGTATCCATGAAGCCACTTCAGCCTGGTAAGTCAACTCCGCAACAGATCGTCGGGTAACCCCTGAATCCGGTGATGACAGCAAAATAAACTGATCCGGATGAAAGCTGATGCGTAAATTGTGTTTGCGCCCGAACGCGCCGCATTTCCGGAATTGTTTCAGGATGGCTTGATTGTCCGGCAGATCTTCGATGTCGTAATGCTGAGTGGGGTGCGTTTTTAAGGGTAATATTTGACTGTTCACCCGGAAGCCGCCAATTCCCTTTTGCTCACAGAACTGCAATGCGCGCATAAGCGCATTCGCATTATGCAGGCATATTGCGGAAAGATATGTCAGTTGCCGTCGGCGGGATTGTGTTGCCAGATATCTGGCAGTAGTCCGTTTGAATTTAATCGGTGCTTCTCGAAAAAGACAGCACAATCCCAGGCGCAGCATCGGGCGTCTTTTGCTCCTTTCTGAAATTTAAAGTTATTATAATAGTGCGGCAATAAATCCTGCAATTTGATCGGCCCCATTGGGCCGGCTTCCCGGGGTGCGGGGCATCCTTAAAAGGTTGTCCAGATGTTCAATGAAGGTACCATTGACAAATTCCGGTTCCGCAATCGCCGTGCCGCTCATCCGGTTTTCGATAAAATCAACCAGCGGCTGCATTTCACGGTTTTCAGGGCGGGCCACGTAGCCAAAGGGAACGCCGGCCTGGTAAATTTCGGCTATGGTACTATATCCGACTTTTCCCACGACCGCATCTGCGGCATTGATCAAATCGGGGTGGTAATAAGCCGAGTTCTCCGGCAGCAGAATGAGGTTGTCCCGTCTGGATTCAATATCGGCGGTGCCCGGTAAGATAAAATGGATATCGGTGACCGTTTTCAGCTTGTCGATAAAGCTGTAGTTTTTGGGGGCTCCCCCGGCAGTGACCATAACGACCCTGCAACTGTCAGGCAATCCGAGCCGGCGCCGGATTTCATGAGAATTCATTTTAATTTTGCGACTGGCCGGGGTGGCTGATAAATCCGCCGGAGCGGATTGACAGACCGGTTGCGCCTGGATGTGATGGGTGGCATCCGCAAAAACCGGCTGCAAATAAAGATTGAAATCATTCAGCTCGTTGTCCCCGTAGCCGTGATATAGCCAGTCCCAGGTAAAATTTTCGACCAGCACCGACGGCACGCCCGCTTCCTGTGCTATGCGGATACCCAGCGGAGCGATATCGCAGACCACCAGCTCGCAATTTTGCTGTCGCAATTTTTCAGCGCGCGCAGCAATCTTTGCCGGGTCGAAGGGTAAAAACTGTTTAAGCGCCCGAACAGTTGCTGCCAAGTCAGCCTTAAAGGGCGTTCGCTGAACCAGACCGATGTCGGTCAGCATATAATGATATTTGAAGGTAAAGGAATGGCATTGCCTGAAAAACCAGTCCGGCACGGTGGTGTAAATTTCAAAATGAAACGCGGGATCAATGGCCGCCAACGCTTCCATGATACTGGCTGCGCGCGCGGCATGTCCAAATCCGTGAGGTGATATGAAAAAAGCAATGTGTCGGGCTGATGCCGCCGGCTTAGATTGATCCGTCATAAGATTACCGAAACGCTTGCAGACGGGATGGGGCCCTATCCATTGTGAGCGATTAGCAAAAAAATAGATTGCAGGTCTGATCGTAACATTGGCATAGCAGGCGCGGCTGCATCCTTACTTGATAACGAAATGAGCGCGTCTGTTTTTGGCCCAGGCTTCTTCCATAGACCGGCTGTCAATCGGTTGCTCCTCGCCATAACTGATGATGGATAACCGGGCGTCATCGATACCCAGGTCGGTCAGGAAGGCTTTGGCGCTGTAAGCGCGTCGATCGCCAAGTGCCAGGTTGTACTCATTTGTGCCGCGTTCATCACAATGCCCCTCAATCAAAACCCTGGCAGACGGATTGTCCCTGAGCCATTGTGCTTTGGCTCGCAGAATCTCCTGTGCTTCGACCGATAAGCTGGCACTGTCAAATTCGAAAAACACATCCTCATTTTCGAATATTTCCCTGGAGCTTTGCATTCTTTCGCTTTCAGCTCTGAGCGCATCTTCTTTAAGAGATTCCTCCCTGATGGCGGCCTGGCGTTCGAGTTCCCTTCGCCTGGCTTCCTCTTCGGCCTGCCTGCGCGCTTCCTCTTCCGACATTGTGGTTTCGGTTTTTAATTCCTTTTTGGCGCATGAAGGCGCTAAAAACGCCACAAAAATCACCAGGATGAAGGCCAGAAACACCCAATTTTTGTGATTCATTCTCTCCTCCTTTAAAGCGGTTAAACAGCAGATCGGGACATTTTTTTAACAATCCCTATATATCTCAAAGCTCAGGGATTGTCAAAATCGTCATTTTCGAATTCATTTGCCGAACAAGGGGGTTTCTTTTTTATTTTAATAATGATAACAATTATATTGATTGATTCAAACAGGCGCCGACAGCCATGCAGAATCCAAAAAGAAAATGGCGACTCATGGGGATATGAGTCGCCAGATGAGGAGGACATAGAGGTATGCTTTGAAGCATAGATCTGTGGGGTAGTCCTGTTATAGACTACTACAATGTGGCATGTCAAGCTTTTTTTTATTTTTTTTATTTTTTGCTTTATTCAAACACGAACCGGGTTCA
>JASFGN010000187.1:0-6295 GCA_050123735.1 Desulfobacterales bacterium
GACGGATCATGCGTACAATTTGTTTTCTGAATTCAGGGGTGTCTTCGAGTCCCTGGTCCGGATTTCCCAGAAAAACAACCTCCCGCACGCCCAGAATTTCAGCGGCGGCCCGCTGTTCGTTCTGCCTGATTTCGGCCAGCGCATCCGGCTTCATGTCGGGATCGCTGCTGCCCTTATTTCCGTTGGTGCAGATCACATAGACCACCTGTTTGTCCTGCTGTGTCCAGCGGGCGACCGTTCCGGCCGCCCCGAATTCAGCATCGTCCGGGTGGGGCGATACGACGACAACGTCTGCTGGTTCTGTCACCTTAAACCTCCGTAAATGACTAAAATTGCTTTATGGATTTTAAAGGTTATTTTAACAAGTAACGCTAAGAATTTAATTTAAAGCTGTTTTTAAGTTTAGCAAGATAAACCCTGATCCCTGCAACAAATTAATACCTGTAAGATATAATGAATGAAATTCATTTTATCGCATTAATTTTCATGCAGGATTCAGCCAATGGGAAGGCACGCTTATAATATGTCAGGTCGTCGTATCATCATTCGCAACTTTTCAGACGATGATTTTAACAGATACGTAACGCTGCATGTCGAGTCCGGGCACCTGGACCCAGCGGGCCGCTTCGCAATCGCCCGGCAGCTGAGAGACGATCTGGGTCACCCCAAATTTAAGCCCCAAACTGATTTGTGGGTTGCTGATTTGAGCGGCGTTCTGGTCGGCTGTCTGGCCATTAACCGCGAGCCTGAAATCGGGCGCGCACTGCTCGCCGGCTGCGTGCATCCGCAGCACCGCCGCAAGGGTATCGCTACAAAACTATTGACCGTGGGCCTTCAGGGCATCAGGGCATCGGGTATTCAATCCGCCCAGGCCAGCGTGCAGGAATCCAATGCAGGCGCCAGAAATTTTCTGAATCAAATGGGATTTGCTCATATTCGATATTTTGCTGAAATGCGGCTGACCATCAACACCATTCAGCTGCCGGCCAACCGAGAGGACGCCGTCACCAGTCGCCGATTGGCACCGGGCGAAGCGAAGCTTTTGACACAAATTCAAAACCGCTGTTTTGCCGACAGCTGGGGGTTCAATCCCAACACCGAAGAAGAGATTGCCTACCGCTTGAGCATGCAGAGTCGTTCCCCGCAGGAGGTGATCCTCACCTATGAGGGAAATCATCCCGTTGGCTATTGCTGGACGATCACCACTGGCAAAGAAAATGAAAGCCTTGCAGAAACCAAAGGCCAGATTCATATGCTGGGAGTGGATCCGGACTATCGCCGGCAGGAAATCGGCAGGGCCATTTTGCGCAATGGCCTCAAAGCACTCAACGCCAGAAGTCTGGATGTCGTAGAGCTCACCGTGGACGGTAAAAACACGGCCGCACGCGCTTTGTATGAGTCGGTGGGTTTTGAGGTTTATGCCAAAACGGAGTGGTATGAAAAGATCTTAATTCAATGAGAGATCGAGGCGTTTCCTCCTATATTCGCGGCGTAGATTAACCACTTAGCAGTCCATCACGGACGTATCGAATGCCTTTCATCATTTCTGGATGCGATATGCCGGGTTTTAATTCAATCACCTTGATCGATTCGGACTTGAGGCAGGATTTGACAAACCTAAAATCGATTTCACCGGCACCCGGCGGGAGGTGATCGTCAAGGCCGACGGCATCGTGAAGATGGATGCCGATAAGCCGGTCGGCATACTTTCGCAATAGTAGGTTCCTCGGAATAAGCCCTAAAACTTCGTTGGCATGCGCATGACCGGTGTCGTGCCAGTAACCGATGGGTGCGCCCCTGAATTTATCAAAGATAATGTCAAAATCATCGCGTCCGGGCAGCTCATGATAATGATAGCGGTTTTCCAGCCCCAGCAACACCCGCTGTTTTTCGGCAACTGCCGCGACCCGGTCCAGGCTGGCCAGCAGACTGTCCATATGCCTGGTCTTGCGAAGATCCCGTTCGTTTAATTTTTTGCGAATAAAGCTTTGCGCTTCTTCTGAATGGAGCTGCTTCAAATTAAAGTACCGGTAAAACATCTGCATTTCATGATTCATTTCCACGACCCCGCCATGCAATACCACCGCCCCGGCGCCTAGCTCGGCTGCCGTTTCGATGGTTTTCGTCGTATAAAGAACGGCTTTGTGACGTTCCTCCTTGTCACGACTGGAGAGAAGAAACAGATCGCCGCTGCCTCTGGCATCCGAACGAACAGAAGGAATTGGAAAATAATTGTGAACGCTGACAACTGTTAGCCCTGAATCGTGAAGGGGCTTCTTCAACTGCTGAAACATGGATTCAGGAATTCGATAGCTCAGCTCGATTGCATGAACTCCGAGCTTTTTAAAGTTTGCGAACACTTGTTCGGCCGTTGTAAGCTCATCCGACAAAAAGGATGTTGAAAGCGCGAGCATCGTTGAAATCCTTTCTGGCTGGCTAACTGGTCTTCTTGTAACCATGGAATTGCAGTCTGTCAAAACGCTTCTATTGACTCAACAGGACGAATTTCTTATATTTGACCGCCTCCCCTTTCCTCCATGCCCCATAAGCAGAAACATATAAAATTTTTACTGACCAACATGAAACCCAAAACCACAAAAGTGAAGATGTCAAGCCGCCAGCGCTTCAGGGAAACCATGCGCTACGGCGCACCGGACCGTGTGCCTTATTTTGAGGAGGGCATCCGCAAAGACGTCCTGAGAGCCTGGCGCACGCAGGGGCTGGCCCGGGATGCCGATCTGGCAACGCTGTTTCCTTCCGATCAACGCGAACGCATTGAAGTGGATCTGGAACCCCGGCCCAAATTCATCGCCAGGCGCGATAAAATGGCGGATGTAGAAAAATTTAAGCGCCGCCTGGACCCGATGGATAAAAAACGCCTTCCCAGCCGCTGGTCCCGGCGCGTCCGCGCCTGGCAATCCAGAGGTCATGTGTTGATGCTGTATGTGCATCGCGGCTTGTTTCTGACCATGGGCGTCGAAAATTGGGAAACGTTTATTGAGTTAATGACGATGCTCACAGAACAACCGGATGTGGTTCGCAAAAAAATGCAGCTTCAGGGGGAGTTTGCGGCCCGCTTAACCGATCGCATCCTGCAGGAGGTGGACATCGATGCGGTCGTGTTCAGCGAACCCATCGGCGGAAACGACCGGCCCTTAATTTCGCCAAAGATGTATGAAGAATTTGTTCTGCAAACTTATGCGCCCATCCTGGAAGTACTCCGTCACCGTGAGGTGGCCACCATTTGCTTGCAGACATTTGCCAATGCCCGGATTCTGATTCCCGGTATTTTAAAATGGGGCTTTAACTGTTTGTGGGCCTGCGAGGTCAATGTCGAGGCCATGGATTACCGCAGCCTGCGCAAGGAATTTGGACGCGATTTGCGATTGATCGGCGGCATTGATCTGGATGCGCTGCGCAAAGGTAAAGCCGCCATTCAACGGGAGATCGAGGAAAAGGTTCCGCCCCTGATCGAAGACGGCGGCTTCATACCGCTGGCAGACGGCCGCGTGCGCGCAGATGTGCCATTTGAAAATTACGCTTACTATCGACGGCTATTGGCGGATGTTACGCAACGTCAATGATGGCGCAGAAAAAGGTACTCTCGATGAGGACCTTTTGGCGGGATTTGGCAAGCGCATTTTCCGTTACCCCGTGAGCGCTATTGAACCTTGATTTTCGTCATCCGCTTTTTTTTCTTTGGTTTTTTTTTCTTTTCAAGATTATCGATATGCTCATCCAGCAGGACCCGCATGGCCTTTAAAAATTCAATCCGCGCTTGAGTCATGTGTTGATAAAAACCCGTTTTCTTCCCAAAGGCATTTTCAAGGTCCATAAAAAACTTGCCAACGGGACAAATGACCATTTGGGGTTCACTTTTTTTGGCTGCCATCTTCAACTCCTTCAAAGCAAATGTCCAAGACCTGGCCCTCAAGTTTGGCGTTGACCTGCTCAATTGATGCCACCTGCCTTGGAAGCAAGATATTTCTTTTAAACCCTCCGATGCGAATGATGAGTTCATCAAAAAATTTGTTCAATTCCACATCTTTTTTCAAAAGGAAAGGAAGCTTTACCTTCAAATGATAGTTGCCGTTTTCTTTGACCAGTTGATAGGGCTCGTCTTTAAAGAATCGCTTCAGCGGATTCTTTTTGCCATATAATTGCCGCGCCAGTTTCTTCAGTTTGGCATATCCTAAAATTTCCCCCTGAAATAGATCAACCGACATAATCGGTACCGGGTTAAAGATATGTTCAGCAGTTTCCCGGTGCCGCCGCTGGCCTTTGATCCAACTTTTAAAATAGGATTCGGTAATTTGCTCCGGTAAAATACGGTTCATAATGATAGCGTCAATGCTCATTTTGTAGAGGCAAAAATACATAAAAGCCCGCTGGGTCTCCTTAAGAACCACTTTTTCAGGATTGGTGACCAGTCGTACCGTGGTTATTTTAGGATTCGTTAAGATTTGATCAACGCCTTGTAAACGCTTGAACAGTTCTTCAAGCGCTTTAAAATAATTATCATCAGGCAAGGGGATATCGGTAAATCTTTTAGCCACGGGGCCCACGTATTTAGCAAGCGTTCTTTCGACTTTAAAGATTTTCTGCATATACCATTCCAACGTGGCCGGTATGCTGATAAACCTCAACGATTCTCCTGTCGGTGCACAATCCAGCAGGATGACGTCATATTCTTTTTGCTGTACATACCGATTGATATACAGCAGTAAACTAACCTCTTCCATCCCGGGCAAAATGGCCAGCTCTTCCGCCAGAACTTCATCCAGCCCGGTGGTGTTGAATAAGGTGGATAGGTACCCGTGAATATCCCGCCAGTATCTTGTAATTTCCTCCTGAATGTCAATTTCCTGGATGTAAAGGTTGGGGTTGATTTGAACGGGTTGACCTTTGTTTTGATCGAGCAGATTTTTGTCTAAATCAAAGATGTCGCTTAAGCTATGCGCCACATCCAGCGACATGATCACCGTCTTTTTGCCCATCTCGGCTGAGCGGATACCGGTTGCGGCGGCTATCGATGTTTTGCCGGTTCCGCCCTTGCCGGCAAAAAATATGATTCTCACACGTAAACTCCTTATTCAAGGTCGGGTAATGCTTGAATTCAATCAAGCGCCTATGCTATCAAATTTCTGTCAGGTCAATATTCGTCTCTGCATATATACTCATAAGCATGAACAGCCGTGATTTCATCTTTTTAAGCACAAACAATATGGCTCATATCATTTTTTTGCGGACTCGAATGGCCGAATCCCGTATGATGAGTAGTTTCGGCCGGCTCAACCGGCCGACCCAAAAAGGAGAATAGTATGCCGATTGCAAACCAAATGATCAAAATGGTTGAAGGAATGGAAATGGTCAAAAAGATGTTCGAAGAAGGCGCCCGGCTCAAAGCCGAGCATGGGCCGGACAAGGTTTTTGACTTTTCGTTGGGCAATCCGGATGTGCCGCCGCCGCCGGAATTTAAAAAAGTGCTCAAGGAGCTGGTCGGCGACGAATCCCTCGGCCACGGCTATACGCCCAATACCGGGTATCCGCATGTCCGTCAGGCCGTTGCCGATTACCTGAGCAGCGTGCACGGCCTCAAGCTGACCCCGGATTTTATTATCATGACCGTGGGTGCGGCCGGTGCCCTCAACGATGCCCTTAATGCCGTCATCAACCCGGGCGAAGAAATATTGGCACCCGCCCCATATTTTATCGGCTACGACCATTATGCCTTTATTGCCAAAGCGAAGATTAAAACGGTCCCCACGGACGGCCATTTTCACCTGGACACGGGTGCAATCGCATCCGCCATTACTGAAAAGACCCGGGTGATGCTGATCAATTCGCCGAACAATCCCACCGGTGCCGTATATTCGGCAGCAGAGCTTGCCGAGCTGGGCCGGGTGCTGGATGACGCCAGCCAGAAATTTGGCCGCCGCATTTATCTGGTGGCCGACGAGCCCTATCGTAAAATCACCTATGATCTGGAAGTGCCCTCCATATTTCAGGCCTATGCGCATTCGATTATCGTAACATCGTATTCCAAGGAGCTGTCCCTGGCCGGTGAACGCATCGGTTTTCTGGCGGTCAACCCGCAGGCCGAAGACGCCGGACTGGTGACCAGCGCCGCAGCCGTGGTCAATACCATGCTGTGCGTCAACGCGCCCAGCCTGCTGCAGCATGCCGTGGCGCGGCTGCAGGGCATCACCGTGGATGTTGCCATTTACCGGCGCCGGCGGGACATGCTCTGCCAGGGTCTTTCTGAGATCGGATATGAATTCCATGTGCCCGAAGG
>JASFGN010000188.1:0-6273 GCA_050123735.1 Desulfobacterales bacterium
TCAGGAGCATTTGATCACCCGCAAAGCAGCCGGTCTTTTCGACATTTCACACATGGGCCGCTTTATTGTCCGGGGCAAAGATGCGCTGGCGTTCCTGCAGCACGTGCTTTCCAACAATGCCGCCGCGCTGGAGGAAGAAGAGGGCCATTACACGATGATTCCCAATGAAAACGGCGGTGTTATCGATGATGCCTATCTGTATCGCTTTGTGCCCGACGAATTCATTTTAGTGGTCAATGCCGCTAACCGCGAAAAAGACTTTGCCCATCTGGAAAAGATCAGTGCCGGCTTTGGCGAAGTCGAGCTCGTTGATCGGACTGCGGAGATGGCCATGCTCAGCCTGCAGGGGCCAATGTCCAAAGACATCATGCAGGCGCTGATTTCGGGGGGTCACCTGCCCGAACCGATGCGCAACTGCCTGAGCACAGCCCAGATCAACGGCAGCCGGGTGCTGATTTCGCGCACCGGCTACACCGGGGAGCCGATTTGCTTTGAGCTTTTTATTGCGCGTGCGGATGCGGCGGCAATCTGGCAGGCACTGCTGGATAAAGGCGCAAAGCCCATCGGCCTGGGCGCCAGAGATACCCTGCGGCTGGAGGCCGTATTGCCGCTTTACGGCCATGAGCTGGGGCTCGATCCCGAGGGCAGGGAAATACCGGCCTTTGCCAGTATGCTGGCCCGTTTCAGCGTCAGTCTTTCACCGCTAAAAGGTGACTTTATCGGACGCGCCGCGCTGACCAAACAATATGAAGCTTTCAAACGGATCGTCGATAGAGACTATTCATTAATCGCCGACCTGCCGCGCATCATTCAGCCCATCGCGCTGATCGACAAGGGCGTTGCCAGGGCCGAGGCCAAAGTGTTTCGTGGTGACCGGCACGTGGGCTATGTGACCAGCGGGACCATGGTGCCGCTGTGGCAAAGTGAAGGGGTCGGGCTGTCCACCCGCCAAAGTGAGGACAAGGGCCGGCGGGCAATCGGTCTGGCCCTGATGGACAGCGATCTGGTCGAAGGCGATCAGGTCGAAATCGACATCCGGGGCAAGCGTCTGCGCGCGGTCATCGTTCCCTATCATTTACGGGCCGAAGCGCCGCCGCATTGCTGGCCGATCTATTACGATCAGCTGCGCAGCGACCGCGAAGAGATCTGTGCGGCCGAGCAAATGGCGCTCAATGCCAAAACATTGATCACCAAAGCCATCGACAATCACATTTGGCGCCAGCAGCAATGCGTTAATTTGATACCTTCTGAACAGACCGCCTCCCCGCTGGCACATATGCTTTCCATTACGGACCCGGCCGGCCGGTATGCGGAGCACAAGCAGGTCAAGGCATTCAAGGAAGCCGATGTATTTTATTACCAGGGCACCGATTTTATTGCCGAGGTTGAAAATCTGTTGACCTGCGAGTTTCAGCGCTTCTTAGGGTGCCGTGAAGTCGAAACCCGGGTCATATCCGGGCAGATGGCTAACATGGCCGTCTTCAGTGCCCTGGTGGATTTTGTCAACCGCGCCGACCGTAAAAGCGAGCAGCGCCGCATCCGCAGAGTGATGAACAATCATATTATCAAGGGCGGACATCTGAGCGCCCAGCCCATGGGGGCGCTGCGGGATTTTGTGATGCGGGACCCCAAATGGGAAAAGCCGGCGGTGGTCAACTTTCCGGTGCTGGAAGATAATCCTTACAGGATCGATGTGGAAGCCGCCCGGGAATTGATTGCCGAACACCGCCCGGAGCTGATGATCCTGGGCAAAAGCATGATCATTCACAAAGAGCCGGTTCAGGAGATGCGCGCCATTATCGATGCGCTCGAGCTGGATTGTATGCTGATGTACGACATGGCGCATGTGCTGGGGCTGGTGGGCCCGTATTTCCAGCGGCCCTTTGAGGAGGGCGCCGATATTGTCACCGGCTCGACTCACAAAACATTTTACGGCACCCAGCGCGGCATTGCGGCCGTTAATTATGGCGAAGACGATGTACACTACGCGTTCTGGGAGGCCATTCAGCGCCGGGCGTTTCCCGGCAGCACCAGCAACCACCACCTGGGCACCCTGCTGGGGTTGCTGCTGGCTGCCTTTGAGATGAACGCCTTTAAAGAAGAATATCAGAAAAATGTCATCGCCAATGCCAAGGCATTTGCCAAGGCCTTAAAAGAAAACGGCCTGGACATCGCCGGTGATCCTGCCATTTCTTACACTGAAACCCACCAGGTGGTGATCAACGTGGGCTATGCCCGCGCACCTGAGGTTGCCCGGCGGCTGGAAGAAAATCATATCATTTGCAATTACCAGGCCGCCCCGGATGAGGAGAGTTTTTCGGCTGCCGGATCATTGCGCACCGGGGTGCAGGAGATGACGCGCTTTGGCATGGCAGCCGCGGATTTCGCCGGGCTGGCCCAGCTGATGGCGGACGTTATCCTGCACAACAAGAATGTTAAACAGAAAGTGATGGATTTCCGCAAGCGCTTTGTGGAAATGCAGTATTGCTTCAAGGGCGACGAGTTCGACCAGTTGGAGCAAAGGCTGCACCAGCTCCTCTAACTTTACCTCAGTTCTAAAACTTAAGGTAATGTCGTCGATGACAAACCCGGGCTCTACGACGTTAGCGGAATAATGGAATATTGGAATACTGGAATGGTGGGTTTATTTTCCTGAGAGGACTGATGCAGCTGATCGAAGTGATTGCTGAATTGAAATCGCTGGGGGATCCGGAATCGGCTGCCGGCATGGCGAGATACGGCATCAAATCCGACCGGGCACTGGGAATTTCGATCCCCAAACTTCAGGGGCTGGCCAAAAAAATCGGCACCAACCGCAAACTGGCCGGACAGCTGTGGTCGAGCGCTATCCATGAAGCCCGCATCCTGGCCTGCATGATCGAAGACCCCCAGCAGCTGACCGAAGCGCAGCTGGAGCGCTGGGTTAAGGATTTTGATTCCTGGGATCTGTGTGATCAGTGCTGCAATCGATTGTTCAGCAAAACGGCCTTTGGGCGGAAAAAGGCGATGGCCTGGTCGCAGCGGTCTGAGGAATTTGTCAAGCGAGCCGGATTTGTGCTCATGGCGGTTTTGGCCGTGCATGATAAAAAAGCAACCGATCGACAGTTTGAGCCTTTTTTGAATCGGATCAAAAAAGAGGCCGTCGATGATCGCAACTTTGTCAAAAAAGCGGTCAACTGGGCCCTGCGTCAGATCGGCAAGCGCAATCCGGCGTTGAACCGCAAAGCGATTGCAGTGGCCGAGGATATCCAGCGGTTGGAATCCAGAGCGGCCCGCTGGGTGGCCAATGACGCGCTGCGCGAGCTGCGCCACAAAAAAATTCAAAAAAGACTAACCCCTAAGGCCGGGCCCTAAACGATTCTTCCGGATGGCTCGTCCTGCAATTTTTAAACCCGCTATTTTATGAGTATACATTCCACCATACCCAGAGCCGCGGAGATCACATTGACGGCGTCGTCAAGTTTTAAGGTGGCCGTATTAATGACCAGATCATAATTGGTGGGTTCGGCTATATCGGCGTTGAAGTATTTACGGATAAACGCCCGGCGGTCCGATTCGGTTCGCAAGACGCGTCTTTTGGCCTCATCTATGGAAACGCCGTATTGCTTGGAAACATTTTCGATACGCCATCGCCGCGGGGCCACGATGCGAGCGGCAAACCGTTTTTCAGGCGGCAAAACAAAGTTAGCGCCTCTGCCCACAATAACCGCCCGCCCGTGGTTTCCAATGGTGCCGATAACTTTCATCAGATGTTGCATGTAGCGGTCCGGCCACAGGTGGCGCTGGTGAACCAGGGATGAGATCCAGTGCTCCAGCGTATTGAGGCCGCGCTCGTCAAGGGTTTCAAGCACCGTTTCACTGACATCAGCGCTTTTGGCGATTGCATGGATGACTTCCTGGTGGAAAATGTCGATGCCGAGTTTTTCCGCCAGGCGGCCCGCTATGATGCGTCCCCCGCTGCCGGGTTCCCGGGACAGCGTAACAATGGATACTCCTTCCTTTTCCGGCGTCTCTTTTTTGCGGGTAATTTGCCAGCGGTGCACCTGCTCTTCAATGATTTTCGGTATGGATTTCATTCTATTGAACCTCCTTTCCTTTACCTGAAGTTGGTATTCTAAATTTTTATACCGCTTGTCATAAAACCGTTCCGCATAAAAGGATGACGGCATAAGCGTTTGTTGCAAAAAAACCTTCCGCAAACGGAACGTTTTTTTGACAATTGCTATAAAAGGAGATCATTTTGCTTTATACTGAATGAATTCTATCGATGCAGCTGCGGTGACGCTCTTAAGGTGGATTGTCGACCCTGGCCATCGCTCAATTGAGGTTCACATGAGAAAACCGGCTTGATATCGAAAAGGATATTTGGGAGTACATCTGGTTCACCGGGCAGCGCCAGCAGAGGCATAAGGGTATATTCTAAATCTAAGACCAGGAGAAATCTCTGTCAAATTTTTGTTGACTTCTCGTGATGGCATCGCAATGATCGCGCCATTGGTTTTATTCCTAACATTTAAAGTGAGGATGGGATTATGACTGTTGATCTCAAGCGCAGGACGGCACTGGTGACCGGCGCCGGCAAAAAATCGGGGATTGGATATGCCGTTGCCCGCAAACTGGCCGCCGGCGGTGCCGATGTCATTTTAGCCGATCTGATCGGCAAGCAAGCGCACCGCAACACGCCGGCAACTGCAAGCATGGATCAAATCACCGCCCTTGCCGCGGACCTGGGCAAAACGTTTAAGATCAAAGCGGTTGCTTTTGAGCTGGATGTGACCGTCGGCGACTCCGTTGGCCAGCTGGCGGACAGAGTGCAGCAGCAGTTTGGCCACATCCACATCCTCTGCAACAATGCCGGTGCTGTTTTCGGCGTGCCGAATGCGGTCCATACCTATGATGAAGGCGCCTGGTTGAAAACCATCGACGTTAACCTGCATGGCGTCTTTCGGGTCTCCAAAGCGCTGGTGCCCCTGATGACCGAAGGCGGCTGCATTGTCAATGTCGCTTCCAGGGCCGCCAAGGTCCCGCCTCTGTTTAACGGCGCTTATGCAGTCGCTAAAGCAGGCGTTGTCATGCTCACCCGGGTCATGGCAAAAGAGCTGGCCGGTGCCGGTATCCGCGTCAATGCGATCTGTCCGGGTGTGATTCAAACCGATTTTACGGACTGGCGCTTCCAACTGGAAGCCGATATCCTGGATTCGACGCTCGAGGAACGACAGGCCGAGATGCTCAAAACGATTCCATTAGGCCGCCTGGGAACCCCCGGGGAGGTCGCCGATCTGGTTGCATTTCTGGCCTCTGATCAATCTGCCTATATCACCGGGCAGGCGATTAATATTACCGGCGGTCAACTCATGGAAATTTGATCGAAGATCAAATTTCGTTATTCGTTATTTGTATATTCTTTAATAGGTCAAATCGTCCGAATGATTTGACGATTTGATTTTTGACGAATAAGCAATTCTAACAGAGGAGAATGTTTATGGATAGGATATCCGGTGGGCAGTTGGTGGCGGAATCACTTCTGGAAAAAGAGGTCGATCTCATATTTACGCTGAGCGGCGGTCATATAACGCCGATTTATCAATATCTGGAAAATACGTCGATCAAGCTGTTTGATACCCGCCATGAACAGGCGGCTGTTTTTATGGCTGAAGCCCAGGGTCGCATGACACGTAAGCCCGGCGTGGCCATGGTAACTGCAGGGCCGGGTTTTACCAATGCGCTTACGGCAATTGCAAACGCCCGTTTTTCCAATTCACCCCTGGTGCTTATTTCCGGCTGTGTCGGCATCGACTGTATCGAAAAACTGGATTTACAGGATATGCGTCAGCGGCCGGTGATAGAGCCGATGGTCAAAAAGGCGCTGATCTGTCACAAAACCGAACGGATTCCCGAATTTATTGATTTTGCATTTCGGGCTGCACTCAGCGGACGTCCCGGGCCGGTATATCTGGAATTGCCGGTCGACATCCTCAATGCCACAGTGAACCCCGGCGGCATCAAAAAGCCGCATACGGTTGTGCAGTCTCAGGCCGTAGATTTGGACAAAGTTGAACAGACGCTTTCCATGCTGGAAAAAGCGACTCAAGCGGTGATTATTGCCGGAAGCGGCTCGTGGTATGCCGATAGCGCCGTTGAGTTGACACAATTCGCTGAAAAAACGGGAATCCCGGTATTTACTTCCGCCCAGGGGCGGGGGGTCATCTCCGACTTACATCCATTATGTTTTGAATCGTCGCTTGCCATCAGACCCGGTGCGGCCCTGGTGGC
>JASFGN010000189.1:0-6249 GCA_050123735.1 Desulfobacterales bacterium
TACACTCGTAAAAGCCGTGCCACCAGGCGTAGTCAGGCGCCATCATCATCGCCCCCATTCGCGCGCGCCGGCCTTCATGGTGCCACAGTTCGTAATACTCGACCTCTAAGCGTTCATCAAAATATTTGGTGTTGTCCAGAAGGCCCTTGTCGTATAGCTCGTCAAGTTTGGCCTTTGCCGGCTTGAAGTAAACCTCGTTATACTCTTCGACCGCCTTGTCGAAACCGTGATAGAAATCATTGATCCAGGCCTCGCCATGGCAGGCGCTGCAGATGTTTTTCATTTTCTGGCGTTCATCCTGCCAGTTGGTTCCTGAGGGAAAAGGCTTGAAGTCCTGGGGACGAACCGTCAGAGGGGCCTGGGTCTCCCAGGAAAGCCGCGAGGTCACATCGTGGCTGGTGGGTTCTTTTCCGGAGCCGGACATGTGGCAGGCAGCGCAGGTGGGGGCGCGGTAATCCACGCCCGGTGTCCAGGTGCCGCCGGCGGCATCGAAATTATACTCGGACTTGTAGGCGTGGTAGATGGTTCCGTGCTTGGACTCTTCATAGATTTCGATCTGGGGATGATCCGGGCCCAGGTGGCATTGATCGCAGGCTTCCGGCATACGGGCTTCAGCCACCGAAAACCGATGGCGGGTATGGCACGACGTGCAGGCGCCTTTGCTGCCGTCTAAATTGAGCCGCCCGACGCCGGCGTTGGGCCAGGTGCCCGGATCGATTTTGCCGTTTTCATCGATTTTGATGACCGTGCCATGACAGCTGAAGCAGCCGGTCTTGCGCTCATTGTCCGAGTTCATCCCCTTTTGCAGCCAGGGATCCAGCTTCCACATGATCTCGATGGTGTTGGCATGCTTGCTTTTGCTGTACTGGGTGGCCTCATCCGGGTGGCAGCGGGAGCAGTCCTTTGGCGTGACGATCGAGGCGATGGGCATTTTGTATTTGGCTTCGCCCCAGGGCATATCCGAGCGGCTATAGTACTTCTCATGATCCTGGGCAATATCCTCGTCACCGGGCTGGACCAGGTGGCAGTCCAGGCAGGTAATATTGGCATTGGCATGGCGGCTCTTGGCCCAGTCCGCGAAAACACCGGGCGTCGTTGCGCGGTGACATTCGATACATGCCTGGGCCTCCGGAGGGACACTGCGCTCGATTCGATATTCCTTGACCTTGGCAAAATTGGGCTGCTGCGCCATGGCTGTGATGACGATCAGTCCGAGGGCCAGCAAACCAATGGAGAAAAACAGCACTGTTCGCCTCATGAGTCCTGCTCCTTTCAATTGTTTTATTTTATGACGGTAGAAGAAAGTTCCCCAATAACAGCTTTAAAGCTGTCTGAGCCCTTTGGCCTGGTAGGGCACGTTGCGGGTCTGGCGAAACATTACCAGGCCTCTTTCTGAATGCACCAGATCATAATGACAATCGACACATTTTTTCTCGTATCCCGGTCTGGCATACAGCACCGAACGGTGGGCCAGCATGGCACCGCGCTTATAGGGCATGTTGAGCAAATTGCGGTGGCATTTCTGGCACTCTCTGTTATCAAAAGCGGCATAAGCATTATTACGCGCTTTTTCCCTGTCGTATTCACCTGTAAGAAAATGAATCGCTACGTCTTTGATGCCATGGTAGGTCTTGGCAAAGAAAAAGTCGAAGGTGTCCTGGGGGGCTGGCAGGTGGCAATCCATGCAATCGACGACAACACCGGAGGCATTGTTGGTATGGCTTGAGGAGCGCCAGGCCACCACCGCAGGCTTTATTTCGTGGCAGGATCCGCAAAATTCGGGCGTGGAGGTGCGAACCATGGTGTAATAGGATACGCTAAACAGAGGAAAGGCAATGACGATACCCACACCGACAAGGATCAATGCAATTACATACTTTTTCATGGCAGCCTTTGATGTTGGAGTTTAGCGTTTTTCTTTAGCTGCTGGTTGAATTATTCCCATAAGGTAAAAAACTGTAATCACCATGTTATTATACTCGATGTGGTAATTAATCAATTTGACTTAAGTCAAATACGGACAATTAAAATTTAAATATGCTGTGCAGTTTTTAATTGTTCTGAATGCAAAAAAAGTGGAAAGCTTTTAGATTTTAGATATAAGTCCGACATGGACCGGCTCTCGGGAACGGTGCTTTTTGGGTGCTCGGCGAATTGCGTTTTACCAAAGAAAGTTTATCATCTCTAAACTCAATAACAAATAAAAATATAATTGTAAACATTTACTGAAAATTATTGAATTTTTTACTTTAATTATTTTTAGACCGGAAATCCCTCCGCTCTGATCTTATTGACAGGTTGTGGTTTTTAAACCATAATTCATCTACATCAATCCTAAAATGATATTTGCGTATCAGTACCTGAGTTTACCTTAATAGAGTGCTGTTAAATCACGGGGTACCCTTGTACGATTATATTGTTATTGGTTCTGGCTTCGGGGGATCGGTATCAGCGCTTCGGCTGGCTGAAAAAGGATATCGTGTCGCCGTCCTGGAAAAAGGCCGCCGCTATCGAACCCAGGATTTCCCTCCCACCAATTGGAACCTGCGTAAATTCCTATGGAAACCAAGATTGGGACTGTATGGCATTCAGATGCTGACATTGATGCGCCATGTTTTTATTCTGCATGGCGGGGGGGTTGGGGGTGGCAGCCTTGTATATGCAAATCAACTTCTTATACCTCCGGATGAAGTCTTTCTGAAGCCGGAATGGGGACCGGGGGACTGGAAAAAAAAATTAATGCCTTTCTATGAAAAAGGTAAACGCATGTTAGGCGCTACCCGCTGTCCCTCGGTCGGCCGGGCTGATGAAATTTTAGCAGAAATCGGCAAAGAGATTCGTGGAGAAGATACATTTCATATCAACGATGTCGGTGTTTTCTTTGGTGAACCGGAAAAAACAGTTCCTGATCCCTACTTTAACGGAGACGGGCCGGAAAGAACAGGCTGCAACTTTTGCGGCGCCTGTATGATTGGTTGTCCGATTGGAGCGAAGAATACGCTGGACAAAAATTACCTTTATTTGGCAGAAGAAAAATACGGTGTAGAGATATTTCCTGAAACAGAAGTTATCGGCGTGCATCCCTCAGATGCAGGCTATGAGGTTTTCACCAGAAAATCGACCGGACTTCGGCATCCCGGGCAAACGGTGTTTGCCCGAGGTGTCATATTTAGCGGCGGCGTACTGGGAACGATCAAATTGTTGTTTGAATGCAAGGACAAGGGATTGCTCCCCAATATATCAAAAGCGCTGGGCCGTTCAGTTCGAAGCAATTCTGAAGCGCTTCTTACCGTAACGGCCAGTGACCGCAACGCAAATTATTCCGACCACATTGCCATTACGTCCGGTATTTATCCGGATCAAAAAACGCACATAGAGGTTGTTCGATACAATAAGGGTTCGGATTTGATGGGAAGTCTATTGACCCTGCTTACAGGGGGAGGCGGACGGATTCCCCGCGTGATTCGCTTCCTGGGCAATATTGTGCGGCATCCATGGGCGTTTTTAAAATCGTTTTGGATATTCGGATGGGGCGCCCGGACGCCCATTCTATTGGTCATGCAGACCGCCGAAAACAATTTGCAGTTTAATTATAAGCGTCGCTGGTGGCGCCTTGGTAAGAAAACGATAAATTCCGAAATTTCTCCTGACAGCCAAAAAATTCCTTCATATATCCCGATTGCCAATAGGGTTGCACAGCGAATGGGCGAAAAGATCAACGGGCAGCCAATGAGTGCCTGGACAGAAGTCCTTTTCGATATTTCGTCAACTGCTCATATATTAGGCGGCTGTGTCATGAGCGCATCCGCAGAAGATGGCGTTGTCGATTTCAGAGGTCAGATTCACGGCTACCCCAACCTTTATGTTGTTGATGGCTCTAATGTCCCTGCCAATTTAGGCGTAAATCCTGCGCTCACAATTACGGCCATTGCAGAATATATCATGTCTCATATTCCCAAAAAATCAGATAGCTAATATTATAGAAATCATGCCCGGCCTGAACATCTTTACCAGCAATAAACTTGAAATTCTGGCAGCGCAACTGGCACGACAGCTGAAAACACCGGTGTCGGAAACGCTGAAACCCGAAATTATTGTCATCCAGAGTTCCGGTATGGAACGCTGGATATCTCAGGAAATTGCGCGCTCTAACGGCATCTGTGCCAACATCCATTTTCCGTTCCCCAATACGTTTTTGGACCACATCGCACATCAGGTCTTGGCCGATGATGAAGCCCCATTTCTATTTGAGCCCGATGTTTTGGTGTTCAGGATTATGAAAGCGCTTCCGCAATGCACGCTCGAGCCCGGATTTGAGCGCCTGCGCGCCTACCTGACCGATGATACCAACCGACTCAAGGAATTGCAGATATCAAGCAAAATGGCAGATCTTTACGACCAGTACCAGGTGTTTCGACCGGAAATGATCATTCGCTGGCAGCAGGGTGAAAATCCCGAGCACACCGAAGACCACTGGCAGGCAGAACTCTGGCGACAGTTGCAAAATGGCCGCCAAAATCAGCACCGTGCCGGCCGGCAACGACATTTGATCGAACGCCTTCAAACCCATCCGGAACACTTTACGGATCTGCCGCAACGCTTTTTTATGTTTGGCATTTCTTATCTGCCGCGTTTTCATCTGGAGACATTTGCAGCGCTGTCAGAGGTTGTTGAAACCAACCTGTTCTTGCTGAATCCGTGTCAGGAGTACTGGGGCGACATTATTTCCCAAAAACAAATGCAGCGCATCCAGCGCTCGTATTCGCGTTCGAATGAAACCTTAGCGGATCTGCACCTGGAAGAGGGCAACCCTCTGCTGGCCTCCATGGGATCTCACGGCAAAGATTTTCATACCGTGATCAGCAGTTTTGACTTTCAGATGAACGAAAACTATCAGGACCCGGGATGTGCGACCCTGCTGAGCTGTGTTCAATCGGATATTCTAAATCTAAGAGATCGCCGGCCGGTACCAGCCGGTGCAAACGATCAAAACGCTTCTCTGACCGCAACGACCGGCCCGGCGGTATTGGCGATCGACCCAGCGGACACGTCGATACAGATCCACTGCTGCCACAGCCCGATGCGTGAAACCGAAGTGTTGCATGATAACCTGCTGGCCATGTTTGAAACGGATCCACAGCTGCGACCCAAAGACATCGTGGTCATGACGCCTGACATTGACACATACGCCCCATATATTCAGGCTGTTTTTGAGACAGTCATCGACGAGCGCCTGTATATCCCGTTCAGTATAGCCGACCGTGGGGCCCGGGAGCAGGGTCGCCTGGTCGACGGCTTTTCATCATTTCTGGAGCTTAAAGATTCCCGGTTTAGCGTATCGCGTATTTTGCGATTACTCGAAGCACCGGGCGTTCGAGAAAAATTCGGGCTCAACCGCAGGGACATCGAAATTGTTGAACGTTGGATCCGCGATACACGAATTCGCTGGGGAATCGATGCGAACCACCGCCGCAAGCTCGGTCTACCGGCGGTTTCTGAAAACACCTGGAGTACGGGCATACGGCAGCTGCTGCTGGGATACGCCATGCCGGGAAATCATCAGCGAATGTTCGACGATATTTTGCCCTATGATGCCGTTGAAGGGAACGAGATTCATAGCTTGGGTAAATTTTTGGATTTTAGCGGTGCTGTATTTCGATATGCCCGGGGGCTGACGGGGGCCAAAACCTTGCGCACCTGGAGCATATTTTTTAAGCGCCTGCTCGAGGAATTTTTTCTGCCGGATGAAGAAACCCAGCGCGAAATAAAAAGTTTGCGATCCATTCTGGATGACCTGGGCCGGCGCCAGACCGATGCGGCCTTCGATGAAAAACTGGAATTTGAGCCCATTCGGTTTTATCTGGAACGCCAGCTGGATAAATTGCAATTCTCTTCGGGCTTCATGACCGGAGGGGTCACTTTTTGTGCCATGCTGCCGATGCGCAGTATTCCCTTTAAGGTTGTCTGCCTGCTGGGCATGAATTCAGATGCATTTCCGCGCGATTCTCAGCCACTATCGTTCGATCAGATCGCGCAACACCCGCGCCCCAGCGACCGTTCCCGTAGAAATGACGACAAGTACCTATTTTTGGAATCCATCATTTCGGCCCGTCATACGTTGTATATCAGTTATGTGGGGCAAAGCATCCAGGACAACAGTCGCATGCCCCCATCACCACTTGTCAGTGAATTACTGGACACAATTGAAAAGGGATTTGAGCTGCCCGACCGGAATATCCGGGAACATGT